>CACYPY010000069.1 GCA_902776415.1 uncultured Ruminobacter sp. | reverse complement strand
TCTCTACCGACAATTTTTAATACACCTGGAGCAGATTCATTCTTAACTTTGATATGAACTCCCAGGAACAGCTTCTGAAAAACAGTCTCCCTCTCATTTTCAGTCTCGTATTCGGGGGAATCGCGGTCTACGTGATCTTTTTCCTCATGACCCTGTTCGGTAAAAAAAGACTGAAACGGGATCCCGAGGAAATAAGAATCATGAAAAGAATTCTTCGGAGCATTTCCGGAACGGGAATCACCGTGGAAACCAGAGAAACCCCGGAGGCTGTGGCCGCAAGGCTGTCTGCCATGTCATCCGAAGACGGCGATCCCGGGGCCGGCTGTAAAATGCGAGTTTCTCCGGGCACCGGAAGCCGCCGGGCTCTGGCGGAGGAATTTGCCGGTGCCGCCGCCCTGTTCTGCGAGCTTCGCTATCAAAAACCTTCGGAAAGGAAAAAGGAGCTGATCCGGGAACTCAGAAGCCGGGCTGAAAAAATTATGAAAATTTGCACAATATCATAATTTGCTGCTTTGCCGTGGGGATTATGTGAACAAATATGAAATATGAAAATCCGCTACAAATTACAATAGGACAGGGTTGGTTGTCTGACACCTGCCTGCGACATTAATTGGACACAACGATTATCAAAAAATGCGTCGCATGTTTTTTTTGAGGGATTTTTGTATTTATGAGCACTCCCAAGCCATCCGGAAATGTTTCCCCCGAGACCAGAATTGCAGAACTGGAAGCCGAACTGAACACCCTTAAGCGCGGAATCAGAAAAGAACGCGAGTGTGCTCTCAGTCTGCTTTCGCAGGTAACCAAGATCTTCTGGGGGCATGACACCGCCTTCAACGACAAGCTTAAGGCCGCAATTGCCAAAATCAACACCGAAAGCCCGCTTTACAATCAGCTTGACGATGTCATGGCGATTCAGGGGGCCCTTCACACCCAGTCCCGCAAGGTGCTGGATTTTTATGCCAAGCTGGAAATCTACATAAAGATCCTGCCCGAAATCATAAAGAATTCAAAAATTCTCCCCAAATCCTTCCAGGATTATGCCAGCGAGATCGCCCTCAACCGGGGACGCCCCTATAACGATAAGGTGGTGCTGATCTGCGATCTGGTCAAAAAAACTCTGGAGCATTTTATAAAAATGACCACCGGCAATCAGAATGACGGGGTTTCCGGAGCTGACAGAACCAAGATTCATTCTCTTATCACCGGCGTGGAGCTTAACGGCGAGCTTAATGACGAGCTCAAGAAATACGCCGATGTTCTGATGGACAAAAACATCATTATTTCCTACAACGACCTCCCGTACCTGGTTGAAAGAATTATTGCCCTTCTGGTAAAGGGGTTTAACAACGAACGGGATTTCAATCTGGTTTTCCTTGGCAATATGAGCGAGCATATCAACAGCGTACACACGCTGCTCAACACCAACCTGGAAAGCAACCGTTCCATTCAGCTGGCCGCCCGGGAGAATAACTCCCAGTTCGATGTGGAGCTGGCAGCCATTGACGAATGCGTCAGCAATGCCGGAGACGGAAGCGAAATCACCTCCCAGGTCCATGAAAAGCTCTCCAGCCTCAGCAATCTTATAAAGGCCAGAGAAGGTTTTATGGACGTCCAGGAAAAACTGATGAACGATCTGAACGACATTGAAAACAAGATTGTCTCAATAAAGAAGGATGCCGTGCAGTTCCAGACCGAAATCACGGACATTTCCCAGAAAAACAAGATCGATGCCATTACCGGTCTCAACAACAGAATGAGCTTTGAAACGCGGTTTGAAAGAGATGTGGCAAAGAACAAAAATCCTGATTTCAGCGGCATGAGCGTGATTTTCGCGGATATTGACGGTTTTGCCGCGATTAACAAGAAATACGGGGATTTCGTCGGTGACAAGATCCTCCGGGTACTGGGGCTTACCATCAGAAAATCCGTGGACGAAAAGGATTTTGTGGCCCGTATCGGTTCGGATTTCTTCGGAATTATCACCTATACCAGGGATCCGGCGGTCGCAAAGGCCACCTCGGAGAAGCTGATTTCCACTATCAGAACAATCCCCTTCCATTACAAAAATGAAAAGGTGCCGGTAACCGTCTCCGCCTGCTGCAAGATAATCACCGAGGATGAATCGGCAGATTCCGTGCTCGGTTCCCTGTCCGAAGCACTGGAAAAGCGCAAACATGCCGAGAGTGCCGCCAGAAGTTCTTCTGACGGAGAGCCGTTTGCCAGGAGCATGCTTCTCATGATTGACTGATGCGGGGAAATTCCATGATTTCAATTATTCAGCCGGTTAACAATCTGGCCCTGCTCTCGCAGTTGGAGAGTGCCAGTCTGTCCCGGTTTTCATCCGGGGAACTCTACGACATCTACCGCAAGTGCTCCCTGGCCGTGCTGAATACCGGTGCCAAAACGGACAATTCGCATGTGCTTCTCGATAAATACCGGAATTTTGAAATCAATGTGATCCAGAATGAGCGGGGAGTGAAGCTGGAACTTATAAATCCCCCGGAAACCGCTTTTGTGGACGGGGTTATTATCAGCAACATTCAGGTAAACCTCTATACGGTGCTCCGGGATATCGTGCAGGCCTCAGCCATTGAAAAGATGCACAGCGAAATCGATTCCCTGAAGCAGGTTCCCGTCTCCAAGCTCATTACCAACGGGATATTTTCAAGACTGCGTCTCGCCGGAACCCTGATACCGGGGCAGAACCCCAATGTGGTGGTCTGCTGGGGCGGGCACGCCATCAGCCAGACGGAATATGATTATGCCTACAAGGTGGGAGTCCGACTGGGGCTTCGAAAGATAGATGTCTGTACCGGCTGCGGGCCGGGTGCCATGGAAGCCCCCATGAAGGGAGCTTTTTTCGGACACGCGCTGCAGGGGCACAGCTCCAGCAGGTTTATCGGACTCACCGAGCCTTCAATAATCGCCGCCGAGCCGCCCAATCCCTACATCAAGGAACTGGTGATTCTGCCGGATATCGAAAAGAGACTGGAAGCTTTTGTCAGATTCGGCAATGCCATTATCCTGTTTCCCGGAGGCCCCGGCTCCGCCGAGGAGCTTTTGTATATTCTGTCGGTCAAGCTTCTTAAGGAAAACCGCCATGAACCTCTACCGCTGATTCTTACCGGACCGGAGGAAAGCAGATCGTATTTCACCGCCCTGGACACCTTCGTAAGGAATGTACTGGGCGAGAGTGCCACCCGGCATTACGAAATAATCATAGATGACCCTGAAAGGGTTGCAAGAACCATCAGAGAGGGACTGGAAATGGTTCGGGAACACCGCACCATGACCAGCGATTCCTACTGCTTTAACTGGACTCTGAGAATCCCGGAATATCTGCAGGAGCCTTTTGAAGCCACACATGCCAACATGAGCTCTCTTAATCTGCACCGTTCATCCGATCTCTCCCTGATGGCCTCGAATATGAGAAGAGCCTTCTCCGCCATTGTCTCCGGCAACGTCAAGGAATCGGGGATGGCTGAAATCAAAAAGCACGGTCCCTTTGTCATTGAAGGCGATTCAGAAATCATGCAGGCCATGGACAAGCTTCTCAAGGAGTTTATTGCCCAGAAACGGTTCCTGCTGTCGCAGAGCGAGTATGTCCCCTGCTACTCCCTGCGAAACTCCGGCATTCCTGCGGAAAAGGAGACTCCGCAGTAACCACTGACGAATACAGTTACCGACCTGTTTAAAATCCCTTCCGGCAGAACCGCATCTTTCCGGAGGGATTTCGGTTTCATTTTCTTTTCACGAATGATTTCCGCTTCGCCGTCATCCGGCTGTCATCTGGCCGGATTCCCTTCCTGCCCCGTTCCCCCGGACACCGGATCTTTTCATTACGGTTTTCATCTGATGAAAGCGCTCGCAAATCATAGTGTGCCCCTTCTCTCAAAATTCCAACATTCAAGAATATAAATGTTGTTTTGAGGAGATTTTTCCTCAGAAAATGGAAAACTTCACACATAATACACACAACCCCCACAATACCACATCTATTTTCTAACAAAAACAAAGAAGTTTTTGCAAATTCCGACCTTTTTCTTTGTATCATCCGAAAGAGAGAGTAAAATAAGCGGTCATAAACCGATATTTTTCCCGATGAGGAGTCTTGTATGACTATTAGAGTTGGTATTTTGGGGTACGGCAACCTTAGCCGCGGCGCTGAAAGCGCAATTGCGCATTCCGACGATATGGAGCTTACGGCGGTTTTCACCCGCAGAGATCCTGCAAGCGTGCAAATCAAAACCCCCAACGTTCCTGTGGTCAATGTTTCGGAAGCTGAGAGCTGGAAGGACAGGATTGACGTTATGATTCTCGGCGGCGGCAGCGCAACCGATCTTCCGGAGCAGACCCCGGTTTATGCCAGACTCTTCAACGTTATCGACAGCTTTGACACCCATGCCAGAATCCCGGAGCATTACAGCAATGTGGATGCTGCCGCAAAAGCTGCCGGAAAGATCTCTATTATCTCCTGCGGCTGGGATCCCGGTCTGTTTTCTCTGGCCAGACTTTATGCAACCGCGGCTCTTCCCAACGGCAAGGACTACACCTTCTGGGGCAAGGGGGTAAGCCAGGGACATTCTGATGCAATAAGACGCATCCCGGGAGTTAAGGATGCCAGACAGTACACCATCCCGGTAGACAGTGCCCTGGAGGCTGTTCGCAGCGGCTCCTCTCCGGATCTCACCACCAGACAGAAGCACACCCGTGAATGCTTTGTGGTTCTTGAGGAAGGAGCTGACGCCGCCAGTGTGGAGCAGGCCATCAAGACCATGCCCAACTATTTCTCCGACTATGACACCACCGTGCACTTCATCAGCGAAGAGGAATTAAAGAAAAACCACAGCGGTCTCCCTCACGGCGGTTTTGTATTCCGTTCCGGTACCACCGGTTCTGATAACGAATTCAGCAACATCATTGAATTCAGCCTGAAGCTGGACTCTAACCCCGCTTTCACCGGAAGCGTTCTCGCCGCCTATGCCAGAGCGGCATACCGTCTGAATCAGGAAGGCCAGTCCGGTGCCCGTACCGTTCTGGATATCGCCCCGGCGTACCTGTCAGGACTTTCCGGCGAAGAACTGAGAAAGCACTTCGTGTAATTAAACGATTTCCCTTTTAATAATACTCCTTTTTACCGCATCTTCGGATGCGGTTTTTTTATTTGGCCGGGGATAATCAGAGTTCATCCTCCTTCAGATGCTCGCAGCCGATATCCAGAATAATCTTCACATGCTCGTCTGCCAGGGAATAAAGCACCACCTGCCCTTCCCTGCGATATTTCACCAGATTGGCCATTTTAAGGGCGCTGAGCTGATGAGAAACGGCTGACTTGGTAAGTCCCAGAATGCATGCCAGATCGCACACGCAGAGTTCGTGAAGCTCCAGAGCATGCAGGATTTTGATCCGGGTGGGATCACTGAACATTTTAAAAAGCGCCGCGAGATCCATATATTCGGATCCCGGCTTCAGCGACTTTTCCACAATATCGACAAATTCATCATGAATAGCCGGGCAGTCACATCCCGGCACTCTCTTTTCCTGTGCCATATATCCTCCGGTTCTTTTGCCGAATCCTGTAATTGAACAAAAAATATAAAATTTCATTCAACTGTCTTGGGTCGCCGTGAATTGTACAACATATCAGAGACCGGAACACGGATTGGAGAACTTTTTTGTCCGGTAAAGCTCATTTTTTGCCAGATCACGTTTTTTCAAATCAGCAAGGAGCTTTATTCTGAACTTTAAGTTACAATATACCTGTATACAATATAATTACTGACAATATATTTAATGTATAATTTGCGAATCACAAGATAATGAATCCGGCAAAACTGGCAGCATACTTAAAACACCTCTCCAAAAAATGGCTAATCGCCCTGATTACGGCAGCCGACATCATCGGTATGGTGTCAGTACTTGCCATCGGACTCCGGCCGGATCTTCACAGGAGTTTTATTTTAAAGCTGCAAAACAGTTGGGGGATCATCCGGAATGCAATTCGGGACTTTCCGTCAGAATCTCCGGCTTTCCATCCCGATTCCCCCGCAGCAGGACAGAACACGGATTTCTCCGGAGCCCCTGCTTCGGATCTCCGGAGACGGGATCATGCGCAGAAATATTTTCCTTTCGAAAAATCCAAACGGGAGCTTATAAAAATATACCGGAAAGCCTCACCTCCCGAAACCTTCTACTGCCGCTGTCCGCTTCTGTTCCAAAACGGCAGAATTTACCCCGATATCGCGGCCTGCGGCTACCGGATCAGGAAACAGGAGAAACGGGCCCGCCGGATTGAATGGGAACACATTGTGCCGGCTTCCTGGTTCGGCGGACAGATGACCTGCTGGAAAACCGGCGGGCGCAACAACTGCAACAACGTTCCGGAATTTGAAATCATGGCCGGAGACATGCACAATCTGACCCCGGCAGTGGGAGAGGTAAACGATGACCGCAAGGCCTACCGCTACCGGCAGTTCCCGCATCCGGAACAATCCGTCTACGGAAAGTGTCAGTTTTTCATATCGGATGACAAACCCCGGGCTGCCGAGCCTCCGGAATATACCCGGGGCTTTATTGCCCGGGCCTTCAAATACATGGAACGACAGCACGGCATAAAGCTGTCAAAGGGAGATCGCCAGATCATGGATATCTGGGATCGCCGCTACCCGCCCGATGACTGGGAATGCCGCCGGAATCAGCTTGTCAGAACGGTTCAGGGCAACGACAACCCCTTTATCACTGCAAAATGCCCCTGAAAAGAACTCCGGTATGCTGTTCCCGGTCTCGGGTACACCAGAAAATCAGAAAATACCGGGACAGGAAGTGTTTATCAGAGAGCAGGACAGATCAAATACCCGGTTCATGGCTTCGTTCCAGTGTCTCATGAATCCGGCCAGCACCAGCCGCAGCACGATAAGACCGCACAGGAGCGATACCGCAAAGCCCAGACTGAAGATATTAAGCTGAGGGGCCGCCCTGGTCATCACGCCGAAGGTGAAGTTTACGAGAAGCATGGCACAGATGGAGCTCAGCGACAGGGACAGCGCCAGCGAAAACATCAGACTTCCGAACCTGGCAAACTCCATATAGGGAATGCTGAAAAACCCCTCAAAGCCCACGGGAAGCGTAACAAAGCTTTCGGCCAGAAGCCGGAACAGCACCAGATGACCGTTTACCGCAAAAAACAGAATGGTGGCCAGCACGGTAAAAAACTGTCCCACCACCGGAGTATTGGATCCCGAAACCGGATCCACCAGGGAAGCAAACCCGAGACCGGTCTGCATGGCCACCACCTGACCGGCCACCACAAAAATCTGGGAAATGAACTGCGTGGCATATCCCAGCATGATCCCGATGATTATCTGGTATCCGGACAGAAGAAAGAACCCCGGACTGAAGATATCCGGAATATTCCGCATTTCCGGAACCATGGGATAAATAATGACGGTAAGGGCCAGAGAGAGGCTGAGTTTGACAACTGAGGGAACACTGCGGGATCCCAGGGCAAACATGGCCATAATGCATGACGAGATACGCAAAAACGGCAAAATAAGGGATGCCAGAAAAGAAAAAATCATTTCCTCCGATAGCACCATCTCCGTTTTCCTCGTAGCTTCCCTGTTTTTCCCGCTTCCTCAGCCTCTCCGGATCAGCCAATCACTGTCGGGATCAGTTCCACCAGATGCCGGAAAAAACTCATCAGCTTTTCCAGCCCCCAGTGAGCCCCCAGTGCCAGTGCCACCACGGTTACCAGAAGACGGGGCAGAAAGCTCAGAGTCTGCTCATTGATGGAGGTTGCCGCCTGAAACACAGCCACAATAAGACCCACGGCCAGGGAAGGCAGAATGGACGCCGCCACCAGCACGGTGACCACCCACAGAGCCTCTCTCACAATGTCGACGAATACCTCGGGATCCACGCTATCCTCCGAGACCGAAACTGGTTACCAGACTGCCCATTATCAGAGACCAGCCGTCCACCAGCACAAAAAGCATGATTTTAAACGGCAGGGAAACTATCATCGGAGACAGCATCATCATACCCATGGCCATCAGGATACTGGCCACCACCAGATCAATAACCAGAAACGGCAGAAAAAGCATAAATCCCATCTGGAAGGCCGTTTTAAGCTCACTGACCATAAAGGCCGGGATAAGCACCTTCATCGGCACCTGATCCTTTGTTTCATATACCTCGCCGGCAAATTCGGCGAACACTCCGATATCATGGGGCCGGGTCTGCGACAGCATGAACTTTTTCATGGGAATTTTGGCATTCTCAAAGGCCTGAGGCGCTGTGATTTCTTCATTCATATACGGCTGAAGAGCTTTGTCGTTTATCTCCTCCAGCACCGGACTCATGATAAAAAACGACAGAAACAGTGCTATTCCCACAATGATTTGATTTGACGGCGTGGTCTGAAGCCCCAGGGCCTGGCGGAGAATGGCCAGCACCACCACAATTCTGGTGAAGCTGGTCATCATAATGAGAATCGCCGGCAAGAAAGACAGCGCTGTCATCAGAAGCAGCACCTGAAGGGTCAGGGAATATTCCTGAGAACCGTCGGCAGCAGTGGTTACGGTTACAGCGTTAAGGGTAAGATCCCGGGCAAGGGCCGGCTCGCTTCCCAGCATCAGGACAAGTCCCGCAAAAAGGACACCAAGAATTTTCTTCAAAACAGACCTCCTCTCCGTCCCGGAATGCGAACCCCTGAAGAAAGCCGAATCCCCGGGGAAAAACCATGGCAGCTATTTCAGTTTCTTAATACGTTCAATCTGGCTTATGACGTCTGTCAGCCGAATGCCAAACTTGTCATTTACCACCACGACTTCCCCGTGGGCTATCAGGGTTCCGTTTACCAGCACATCCAAAGGCTCGCCGGCCACCCGATCCAGTTCCACCACCGAGCCCTGATTCAGCTGCAAAAGATTGCGAATGGTGATCTGCGAACGCCCCACTTCCATGGTAATAGTTACCGGAATATCCATGATGGCGTCCAGCTTGGCCTGCTCCTCGGGAGTGGGCGGTCTTTTGGCATCCTCGGAAAAATCTTCAAATTCCGCCTTCTCAGGCTCCTCTGACAGTTCCACGCTGCCTGAAGAATTCTTCTGCTCTTTCAGCGCCTCTGCCCATACATCATCAATATCCGACATTTAACTCAGCTCCAAAAAATTATTTATTCCGGAAATTCAAAACCGAAACCCGGGTATCTCCTGAAAAACACTCTCCGTCCTTTTCGGGAATTCCGCCGGTTCCGGCCTGATTAATTCTGGGAAGCCGGCTCTTCCGATTCCTGGTCTCCGGAGTCATCTTCATCGTCATCAGAATGCCGTTTTCGTCTCCTGAGTACCAGGGCCAGCTCGTTCTTCATGAATTCCGGACGCTTAATCTGCTCGGTGATCTTAATGGCCAGCTTTTCGTCTGTCCGGCCCAGTTTGGCACGATAGGTGGGCAGATCCTCCACATACACCAGTGTGGTTTCCGGAATTTTCACCGGAATCACCATCCCCGGCTTGAAATTTTCAATATCGCGGAGTGTCAGCTGGAATTCCATCAGCTGAACCTTTAGTCCCACCTTGACTCCCATAACCTCTTCCCGGAGCGCCTTGCTCCAGCGAATGTCGGTATCGCCCTTGTCAGACTGCACACCGGCATCCAGAAGCTCGCGGATCGGCTCCACCATGGAATAGGGCATGGCTATATGAAAATCGCCGCCGCCGCCGTCCAGCTCAATATGAAAGGAATTAATGACAATAACCTCGGTGGGACTCACGATATTGGCCATGGCCGGGTTTACTTCACTGTCCAGATATTCAAATTCCACATCCATTACCGGAGACCAGGCTTCCCGGTAATCCTCAAAAATAATCTTCATGAGCATCTGGATAATGCGCCTTTCAGTGGGCGTAAACTCACGTCCCTCGATCTTGGCACGATATCTGCCGTCTCCCCCGAAGAAATTCTCCACCATAATGAAAACCAGCCTGGCTTCCATGGTAATAAGACCGGTTCCCTTCAGCGGACGGAAACGCACCATGTTAAGACTGGTGGGCACAAACAGGGTATGAACATACTCCCCGAATTTGATCATCTGAACGCCGTTTATCGAAACCTCGGCGGTACGGCGCATCATGTTGAAAAGAGAAATACGGAGATGCCTGGCAAAACGCTCGTTCACCAGCTCAAGTGTCGGCATGCGTCCGCGGACTATGCGATCCTGGGCGGCAAAATCATAACGGGTAAAACCGTTATCTCCGGAATCCGCACCCTGTTCCGATTCTTCCTGCGGCACATCGTCGACACCGTGAAGAAGCGCGTCAATTTCATCCTGACTTAAAATATCAGACACTTTGCCAGCCCCGTCTGTTTACTGCATTACAAAATCGGTAAAAAGAACCTTTTCCACCACCGGTTTTCCGGTTTCCTTCAGCATCGCCTCCTGCACCTCCTTCAGACAGGCTGCTTTGACCTCCCGGCGTCCCTCGATCTGATTGTAGATGTCCGGCTGAGTCTGATACTTGTAGAGCACCTCGCTGATGGCATTTTTAATCAGCGGTTCATGCAGCGTGACCAAATCAAGATTCTCCTGGGAATTCACGGTAATCTGCATTTTCACCTGCATCATGCGGTGTCTCGGTTTGGTTGGGAGCTGGATGACAAAAGGCTTCTTGATGTTAAGATAAAGAATCTCCGGAGCTCCGGGGGCCGGATTCCCAGGAAGCTGTGCCGGAACCTCCTTGGCCTCGGGATTGTCCCCGCCTCCTCCGGAGGAAAGAGCCAGGGCGGCAGCCCCGCCGCCTCCGGCAACAAGCAGAAAAGCTGCAATCAGCAAAATGAACAGCTTTTTTTTCTTGCCTCCGGATTCATCTCCCAAGCTTAACTGCTGTTCCTGAGTTCCATCCGCCATAATTTCGCCCCGCTGCCCCTGAGACTATGCCATCATGCCCTGTCACCGCTCCGGCATCTTCTGCCGGACACGCCCCGCATTATTCTATATGCAAACCTGCATTCAATGGCGGGAATGTAGCTGAATTGTAGCAAAATTTGCGAATTCCCCGCCATATCCGGAAGGAAAGGCCGCGGGAAAACCGCTCTCCAGGGTCTGTACCTCCCCCGTACCTCCCGACTGTTTTCCCTTTACCAGAATTTTATAATTCCGGAATCTTCGGAAATGCCATCCCGTACTCCGGCAAAAATTTCCTGCCATTCACCCTGTCTGCCGGATCGGGCCAGACGTCTCAGAGAATTCTCCCATTCCTGCTCGGCTCTTTCCCGCCCGCGGGACTCGCCGCCGGATTCCTGATCCACGGTATGCTCCTCAAGGTTAATGCCGGCCTCGGCCAGGCTGTCTCTCAGTCTGTCCATGCTCTGGGAAATCAGTTCCCGGGCTTCGGATCCGGCAACCACAAAACGCACCCGGGCTTTTCCGGCATCGGCCATATCCACCTCAATCCTGAGATGCCCCAGTCTCTCAGGAGTCAGTGCTATCTCCACCTTCCTGAGATTGCGGGCGGCCATCCGCATTACCTGATCCCGAATCGCCTCGGCATTCTCGCGGGAACGTCCTTCAAAAAGTCTTACTGCCTCCGCTGTTCCGGAATTTCCTGAATCGGAAGCAGGCTGCCCCGTTCCTGAAAGTCCCCTTCCCGGGAAGCTGCCAAAACGGGATTCTGCCGATGCCCCGGCAGATCTCTCCGCTCCGTGAAGAGCCATTCCCGGTTCCGGCCTTCCGGAAAACTGTTCACGGGAATGACTGCCGGACTCTCCGAAACCGCCATTCGGGCTGTCCTCTCCGGAAGCAATGATTTCGGAACTCGAAACAAGATCCTCACCGGAAGCTGCCAGATATCCGGAACCTGCGGAAGTATCGCCATCCGGAGCCCCCAGGAAGCCCCGGGATCTGCTGACAATTCTGGTGCTGACATTTTTCTGAACCTGAAGGAGACTCAGAGCCGCCATGGCGGAATCGGCCTCCCGGGATACCGGATCCGTCATTCCGGAAGTCGCGCCAGAAACAGGAACGCTCCTCACCCTGATGCTTTCAAGTCCGGTAATTCTGCTGAGCGAAACCGTATCCCTGGCGGAAACTGCCGGCTTTTCTCCGGCAGCAGTGTTTTCCTGTTCCGAAGTCCGGGGCATTTCGGTTTTATTCCCGAAAATTTCTCTTCCGGAAAAAAATGCACTCCCGGAACCGGTCTTTATGGTCTCTTCAAAAAGAGGGGCATGTTCCGGAATGGCAGCGGCGTCTCCGGAAACGGGATTCATGTTCTGAGAGAAATTACGGGGCTCGCTCCGGATTTCAGCCCCCGCGGCAAATCCGGAGTCGGAAATACGGGATATCTCCGGATGTCCGGCATCCTGTGCCGAAGCAGCAGCATTGCCTGAAATGTTCTCCCCGAAAACTCCCTCGGATCCGGCGGACATTTCTGCAATTCCGGAATCAGGAGATGCCTGAAATTCCCCGGCGGACTCGCCGATTCGGGCCCTGCTGCCGACAGTGTTTTCGGAGTTTTCCGAAGGAATCTCCCCTGCCGCGGATTTTCCGGCATGGATTTCTGCATTCTTTTCATGAGCGGGGGCTGTATCCTCCCGGGAAGCATGAGCCTCCTCAGATAATACCCGCGACTGTTCCGTGCCGGCCAGGATTTCTTCCGGAATCCGGACGGAATCAAAGGTATCTTCTATAGCACCAGTGTCCCGGAAAGATGCCCCGGATAAAAACGCCTCCGGAATATAATCCTGAACCTCTGAAATCTCATCACGGGAAAGCTTTTTGCGGGAATCGCCGGCATTCATTTCCGGAGCCGCTGCCGGATTTACAGCGGAAATCGGCTCATCCGAAACCGGCCCCTCAAACACGGCAGTATCAGCACCACCCCGGAATCCGGATTCCGGCAGCACCGCACTGTCCGGCACCTCTGTCAATATTTCGGCATTTTCACCTGTTCTTTCACCTGTTCTTTCACCTGCTCTTTCACCGGCACTTTCACCGGCACTTTCACCGGCACTTTCACCTGCTCTTTCAACGGCACTTTCACCTGCTCTTTCAACGGCACTTTCACCAGACAGCATCACTTCCCTGAGAACAGTAAGGGCAGATTCATTCACAGCCGGATAAACCAGAACCTGATTATCGGAAACATCATCCCGGGAAAGCTTTTTGCGGGAATCTCCGGAAACTGCCCGAGCAGAAGCTTCCGGCACCCGGGACAGGTCATCCCCTGAAACTGCTGCGGAATCCTCCGAGTCGAAATTCCGGACAACATAATCCCCGGGAACTTCCCGAATCCGGAAATTATCTGAAATGACTGCCTGATAAACATAATCCGCATCTTCCGGAATATCCACGGTAACTCCCGCCCGAACTGAGGAAATAACCGCCTGCTCCGGAATTTCCGGAACTGTTTCGCTGTCAGTCTGCTCCCCGAAATCAGAAGGTGACATCTCCCCGGATTCGGCACCTCCAAGATCATCGGACGTTAAACCTGATTCCGGGAACCCCCTCCTGGAAAAGAGATCCCTCACCCCGGCTAAGATATCAGCAACCGGGATAGCAGATGGTTCGGAATGACACGGAGTCAGACAGGCTGACAGATCTCCTGCACTGAACTCCTCTCCCTCCCGGGAAAGCGGATCGAAAAGCTCGTAATCGGCATCCGAAAGCTCGACATCGTAAAGCTTCCGGCTCAGATCGTCACTGTCAGCGGAAAGGTCATAAAAATCCAAGGTCCGGGACGTCGCAACGGTCTCCTCCGTAATCTCCCGGGCATCGGAAAGCACCTGAGCGGCAATCCTGTTTTCTTCCGGCAAAACACTGCCGGGAGCGGCAACATTGATTTCCGGCAGAGCCATTGCACTGTCTCCGGCATTAAGAATGCTGCTGAAGGAAACTTCTTCCTTTGTGCCGGTTCCGGAAATACCGGCGGCCGGAACGCCAATGGTCAGCAGGGACGAAGCGCTGGAAAAATCTACTGAGGCTGATAACATTTCCGTTTCCTTAAGTCAATTCAATGACTGCTTTCCGAGGTACGGTACAAGAGATGCAATTAGTCTGCCAGATCCCGGAATAATGTGATAAATAATCCCGACAATCTGAAAACCTTACAGAAATCACCCAAAGGAAGTAAAACATCCGGAGCTGGATCGGAGAATGAAAGGGAAGAAATCCGAAGGGGCTGATCTCCTGCGGGAACATCGACCACGCCCCGAATTCGACTCTGTCAGAAACCGTTCCCCTGTCCCGTCAGAATCCTGACACTCCCGGGCCATCCGAAATTGCCGTCTTCTCAAAAACGGCAGGAATCAGGCGGGAGACCTGTTCAGGCATCTCCGGGCCCGGGATCCTCAAATCCTGACAGGGGCCCGCTGTCAGGGAAACGGCTGTACTGAATATTCAATGGCGGCTACGCTGCGCAAAGCTCATAGTCATCATCGGTAACGGCGGTTTCATAAAGCTTCCGGCTGTAATCATCGGTTTCACAGGCCAGATCGTAAAAATCGCATTCCCGGACGGATTCGGCAGTATTTGAAGAAGCGGCATTTACTGTAAGCATTTTGAATTCCTTAAGTC
>CACYPY010000068.1 GCA_902776415.1 uncultured Ruminobacter sp. | reverse complement strand
AGATAATTCGTCTTCAAATACCTGATCCATTTCTGCCTCCATTTCTGTTTTATGGTTATCAATAAACTCTTCGAAAAGATTGTACCCCTTGTTACAGCACTCTTCCCGGATCGCACTGACAAATTCTACATAATCTTTACAACTTTTTCTGAGATCCGATACTATTTTGCAAAAGCCAATGTATTGCCCATGTACAGTATCAGTGCTTGCTGAACTGAAAACATGAACTGAGAAGTTAAGAATATCGTCATCAACACTGACATCGCCGTACATCTCGGAAAATCTTAACTTGTCGGGTTTGCTGTTTTGCATTCCCGTGTATATGAGATAGAAGCGCGGACGGGGTAAATAAAAACGCTTCTTTGTGCTTCTTTCAATTTTATGAGATTTTATATATTCACGGAAGTTCGCTGTAACATATTCCAGAAAACGATACGGCATATTGTCATTCCAGGTGCTTTGGGCCTCCGTCAGAATCACAAATTCATCCTGTGCATGGTCATTTTTGACAATGAAGCCCAGATCATTCCTTAATTGCGAATCAAAGGATGTTCCTTCTTCCAGGGTAACCTTTTCAATGTTTTCAACCCTGATATTACGATTGGTCAGTGATTCGTAAAATTTTCTGACATTCTCCAAATCCTGAAAAAATAGCTTAAAAACAGTGTCGTATATGTTTATCTTTCGATACAGCTGATATGCTTCGTGATCAGAGTTTATACCTGTTCTTCCTGAATCTTCAGCAGTCCCCTGTTTGATCTGATTCTCGGTTATTTCTTCCACAATTTTACCTCCTGTGGCTCATGACGTTGTTATTATAAAGGGATGCATGCGTCTGTAAAGTAAAAATTGCAAATATGATAAGATTTTTATTATGATATATGTATGATAATAACTATCCCTATGCTGTACGGACTATGTTATTTTTTTAGATGTGTGCAGATTATGACTGTTAAAAATCAGTAACAGGTATAAAAATATTGCTTTCTTTTCAGAGCAGAAATTCAGTCCGGGATCCTGATTCATTCCCATCTTCCGCAGTTCATTTTTGGTTCCTCCGATTCTGTTCCTGCCATTGCTCCCGTACTTGTACGTGTTCATGCACCTCAGGAGAACACTTCATTTCCGTTAACCTGACTTACGGTTACCGCACGATAACGATTTTTGACACGATGATGCCGGTTGAATATCATCGCTGTGCATGGCATGTTATGGAGTCCTGCTGTCATCAATGTTTTTCCTGATGCGGAGGGAAGATTGTTCAGCGAATCCGGAATTTCCAGGGATCCTGGTTGCTCCCGTGATTCCGTTTTATCCCGAAACTTTCATCGAAAACATTCTTCGCATATTCGTAGTCGTATTCTCTGCTCCGGATTATCTTCCGGGAAATCTCGAAGGACAGACGGTAGTTTTACGGATAATCTTCGGGTCCGGAATCCAGCTATCGATGGAAACAGGCATTTTTGACGGTACATCGTACTGATGGTTTGAGCCTTATTTATTTCAAACCCGGGCGATAAGCGAATCTGCGGGCTCCGGCAGTTTTCGAACTTGCTCCGCAGTCCTTCCGGTCCCCGCTTTTTCTCCTGCTCTCCTTTCCGCTGGCTGCGATATCCGGAACCGGCCGGAAGGTCTGATCGTTGAGATACCGCTGGAGCACGTTCAGGGTTCTGTTCACAATGCCCGTCATCAATGCAGTTTCGCGGCAGGACAGTTCCTTTCCGTTAACCTGTTTTACGGCCCACCACACGTTAACGATTTTCGACATAAGGGTGCTGGTGAATATCATTGCCGTATAGGGCATGTTGTGGTGTCCCTGTGGATCAATGTTTTTCCTGGTGCGGGGTGGAATATTATTCAGCGGAATCTGGAATCTTCCCGGATTCAGCTTGCCTCCGCGATTTCGGTACATCCCGAAGTTTTCATCGAAATCATCTTCAACATATTCGGAATCGTACTCTTCGCTCCGGATTATCTTCCGGAAAATCTCGATGGCCAGACGATAACAGCAGATTTCCTGTTCCGTGGCCCGTTTTATGAAGCTTTCCGAAAGCACATGCTCCCGGCTGGCCGGGATTCTGTTCTGCGCTCCCCGTGAGACGGTTCTGTTCCGGATATGGTAATGCCGGGCCCTGCTGCTGAATGAGCTGAAGACGAGTTCTGTGGCGCAGGAGCGGGGTACCCCGTGGGTTGACATGTAATCCAGAAGCGAATCCAGTGCCACGGTGTTCTCCGGGTGACACAGATTGAGATTGATAATGCATTGTTCCCGGTACTGCGGAAAGACAATGTCCACATCCTGAATCATGTCGGCAATAATTTCCACGGGATTTTCAGCCGTAATGAGCCGGAGCAGCCGGGGATCATTCAGAAAACTCCACACCGGAAAGGGGAGCATCGTAAAAATGTGCCGGGCCGCAGGAATCATTCGGATAATGAGATTTATCAGAATGCCCTCCAGGCCCGGTTCGTTGAAGATCAGATCAATCACCATGCTGTTGTAGGCCATGAGCCATTCCGTATCCCTGGCAGTGCTGTTAGGAGAGCGAAAGCCGTTCTGCAGCAAGTTGCTGAAATTCCCGAGATAGTCCAAAAAGGTCTTCTTGATGAAATGCCTTTCCTTCCGGGGAATGCGAGGATGACTTGTTTCGATATTCTCGTCGGACAGCGGTGCGTCCTTCATGAAGAAGCTTCTGAACTCGACATAATTCAGCTCCCGAATGTATTTCGAGTACCAGCGGTTAAGAGTGCCAAGATCGGATTCAGAGTTCACCCGGTATTTTTCCAGATCGAGGATTTCGTCAATAAGGCTGTTCAGGACATTCATTTCCTTTTTGGATTCGCATCCCCAGTGTCTCATGATAGTGGAGGGGTGAGTTCTTATCAGAAAGCACCGGAAGCGACGATTGAATTCTTCGATGCTGAACCGGGAACTGTTCAGTCTGCGGAGCCATGGAAAACCGGCAATCAGTGGCTTAATGCTCCCTCCGCCGAGGGATTGTTCCAGGTAGTTCCATTCCAGAACAGTATCCGTACCCGACAGTTTTTCTCCGTATCCATCTGTTCCGGGATCGGAAGTTACCGGTTTTACCCCGGGGCCCGGGATGTTCATAATGATGTTGCAGGTTTGTACGTGCTCCATCAGCATGCTTTCTTTGGACTGAGGATTGATAATGCAGTTATCGGGGATGCTGATGCGGAAATTTTTGAGAAAATTGCTGTGATCTGACATGGTAAGTTTATGCACTGATATTTGTAGACAAAATTATTGATAAGACATCATAAAAACACTTCCTGAAAACGATATACCGCATGTAACTGCAAAGTGGATATCTCTGTTTGGCAGAAAGGAATGATGCTCAATGTGATACTCATCATATTTTATAGCAAACTGTGATCTGGTGCAAATTTTTCAGACTGCTTCTCCGATGATCCGGGCAGTATAGAAGATCCGGAAATCGTCTCCGCAAAAAAAGCCTTTATTCCCGGTGCTGCTTGTGAATCCGCAGGAATTCGCTCCGAAAGTACGTATTCGGAAACGACACAGGGCCGGATTATCAGATACTTGCCGGGAAAAAAAAACGTGAGAATTCCCGGAATCATTTCCTGAAGCACCATCCGAACCATTGCTGTTCCTGTATCTCGCTTTTATTTTCAGGATATGAAAACCTCCTTCCGGCATCCTGCATTGTTTGTCTCGGACTTCCTCCGGTTTTTCGCCCCCCAAAATCCCCCGAATCCTCCGAATCCCCTGCATCTGTCCGCACACCTGTTTTTCCGGACTATTTCGGATCCGTCGTCACCTGAATTTAAGGCTTAATTTACGCAAGGGGATTTTGCAGGTTTTACCATACTCCGTGTTTTAAGATTTTTTGAGGCAAGACAACCATGTCGTCATCCGGACTTCCCTCTCCCGGGGTCCTTTTCATACTGCTGGGAATCACCACCGGTATCGGGGCTGCTCTCATGATTCCCGGGGAGCGGCTTCTTTCGGATCTCCTGAAATATTCGGGAGATGTCGTTACGGTTTACGAAGATCCCGGATCTTCCGATTGCCGCAGTTATTCCGATTTATCCGGGATCTGTCACGGTGCTGACAGATCCCGGCAGGGCGGCAGAGGATCTGTCTCCTTTCTTAAAATCGGTTTTCCTCCAGGAATCACTCCCGTGAACGCCGCCTTTGAGACCTGGCTGTTCCGGAAGATCCGCGCCGGCGCCTCCGGTACCGGAAATGCGGGTATCAGATCCCGGAAACGGTCCGGGTCCACCGGGATTTCGGATGCGGATTCGTTACCCGGAACCTCACCAGGCGTGCTTCTCGGAGAGTTTCTGGCGGATCAGGCCCTGGAAATCCGGGAGCTGGAACTTTCCCGGAGGTACCCCCTTAAGGGGCTTCCGCTTCCGGAAAAGCGACATATCAGAGCCTTTCTGGAAAAGGAGCGGAAAGCTCTTCCCGGAAAAGTGCTGGACAGCCTGTACGGCGAAGGTGCCGTCCTTGTCCGTACCGACAGCATTTCCGCAGTGAACCGTCTCCGGCTTCTCGGGGTGTATGCCGGAATGGTTTGCCGGATCCTGAAGAATGACCTTCCGGCGGCTGGCCTGTTTTTCCTGGGAATTATCCTGGATGCGGGGATCACCCGCTGCCTGAAGCTCCGGGACGGTTATCTTCCGGTGCCCCGGCGCTACCGCCTTGCCGTCCTGGGAGCGTCCCTTCATATCGGAGCGGTTCCGGTGCTGCTCATTCCCTTCCTGCTGCCGCCGTTTTGGCTTCCGGCGGTGTTCGGAGGGTGGATACTGGTTATGGGAGTCTGCCTTCATGTCTTAATCATTAACCTTTCCGCCCGCCCCGAGAGCGATCTTTTAAATCAGGAGTAACAGGAGAACAATAATCCATGAATCAGATTGAAATCCCCAAATATGTTGACGACCCGCCGGTAATCCTGCTCTGGTCGGTGGATGAAATCACCCCGCTTTTGGCAGGTCTCTTCCTGGGCATGCAGATTGGCCAGGCATTTCTCTGCACGGCCCTGGGGCTTCTTATGACCCATTGTTACCGGAAATGCCTGGATGCCAGTCAGGACGGCTTTCTGGCCAATTTTCTGTACTGGCACGGCCTCTGGAGTGTCCGGGGGGTGATATTTCCCAATCCGTTTATCCGGGAATTCCGGTAGGAGGCAGCGATGAATTTTCAGACACTGTTCACCTCCTGGCAGGGACTCCGGACGGCTGTTTATATCCTTTCAGCCTTTTGTGCCTCCCTGATTGCCGCCAACCTGGCTCTGACGCTGGGACTTGTTTTTCGGGATGAAACCGTGGTGCTGGTGCCGCCGATCCTGGATTCCCGGGTTTCGGTATCCCGAAGGCAGGCTGACGAGGGCCTTCTCAAATCCTGGGGGCTTTATTTTTCACAGCTTCTCGGAAACGCCACCCCGGGCAATATCGGTTTTCTGAAGGAGTCCATGGCTCCGGTGCTGTCCCCGAAGGTATTTAACGAATTCATGGCCGCCCTGAACACCCAGGCCGAGGAAATGCGGTTTGACCGGGTGAGTCTCAGGTTCGAGCCCCGCCTGGTCCAGTATGAAAAAAGCTCCGGACTCGTGTTTGTCACCGGACAGAGCGTGGCGACGGGGCCGGGCGGAGATGAAAGAAGAAAGGAACGCACCTACGAGTTCCTGATCGAAATCCGCAATTTCATGCCGCTTCTTTCCCGCATGGATACTTACCAGGGCAGTGCCCGTACCGCAAAGGTGCGGGAAAAGCTCCGGACCAGGGATCGTCGCAGGAACGGAGATGAACATAACCCGGACACCAGAAGGAGAGATAACCAAAATGAATACTGAATCCTGTGCCATTTGTGCGGCAAAGAGCACCTCTTCCCGGGAGCCTGGGACTGCTTCCGGAGGCCGGACAGCCCCCGAACCATGGTTTCCCCGGTTTTTCCGGGGCTTCGGCGGACTTCCGGGCTGGCCGGGCGCCGGCAGCTTCCGCTGGGAATCCCCGGCCAGCATGATCTTTCACAGTCCGGTATCCTGCGGATATCGCCGCCGGTGCTCCCGTTTTCTTGCGACGGCGCTGTCCGTCCTGATGCTCGCGGGGGCGACCGGAGGCACCGTTCAGGCCGGAGAGGCCGGGACGCTGCCTCCGGAGTTCAGGTTCAGCTTCCGGATTGCCAGGGATGACCTGAACCGGATCCTGTTTCCCTTTTCGGGAATTGCCGTGAGTACTGTTTCCGAAGGGGAGATCCGCACTGACGGCGGGGCTCTTTATGTGCTTCCCGATTCTGATGCTCCCATGACGCTGTTCGTGTCTCCCGAGGACGATCCGGAGGTGAGTTTCCTTCTGGAGCTGATTCCGGATTCCGGCAGTGCCAGAAGCTACCGGATCCCGCTGCCCCGGGTTCTTGCGGGCGGCCGGGGTCCGGGAGGAGCCGGAGGCGATGACGAGCCTCATGAGGTCTCCCGGGAGACCGCGCTTTCCCGGGGCTTTACCGGGATCTGGAAGGCTCTGGATCGTGCGCCTGAAATTCCTCATGAGATTGCAGGCTATTCCGAAGTTCCGGAACGTGAGGTCCGCGATTCCTTCGGAGAGATTTCCGGTCTCTGCAATGACTATCAGAAGACCTCATTTGGCGGTGCCTGGAGCCGGGGCGAGTATCTGTTTGTCATGCTGACCCTGAAAAACGATCTTGCCGTGAAGACCGATGTCTACTGCCGGGGCAGGAATGTTCTCGGCTACAGCCTGCTTAACAGCACTGCGGTGCCGCCTCAGGGGAAACGCCGCATCATAGTAGCCATGCGCCGGAGTGTCTGATGGATCATAAACTTTGGGACAGACTCCCTCCCGGAGCAAGAAGGGCTCTGGTGTGGGCCGGTGCAGGTGCGGTCATTGTTCTTACGGTGCTGTCCGCCGGAAGTCCTGCCAGGGAGGAACGGAACCGGGATCGGGACACCGTGAAGAACGTGTTTTCCGACATTAACACCCGGGAGGTGGGAGTGGACAGCCTGGCGGCTTCGGTGGATCTTCTCAGACAGCGGGAGGATACGCTTCGGGGCGAGCTTCGGGACATCCGGCATGAAATGGAGCTTATCCGGAAAAACGCCGGGCTTCTCGGGGTGCCGCAGGATCCCGAGAGGATTGACGCCCGCATGAGGGAGCTGGATGAGATTATCAGTGAATTCCGGGTGATAAAGAGCCTGCTCCCCAAAAGACTCCGGGAGCTTCGGAAGGAGGAACTGGCCGGGGCCGCCGGTGATGGCGGTTCCGTTTCGGATCCCGGGACTGCGAATCCCGGCGATTCGCCCGAATCAGGTGCTCCGGAGTGTTACGGTGAAAACTGTCCGGGGAGTTCATCCGCCACAGTCCCTGCTTCCGGTGTCCCGGCAGGAGATCCGGATCTGACTCCGGGATCGGAAGCTTCTGCGGAGCCGGATATCCGGGAGGAGTTTGTGTTCGAGGAGATTCCGCCGGCCGGGGGAACCCGGATTTCCCGTGCCGCACCGGAGCCCCGTCCCAAAAGACAGATAAGGAGAATATCAGGCAGCGAGGCGGGAGATTCCCGGAGCCGGAAGGGAGACTCCGGGCACGGAGCCTCTTCATCCCGGGGGCCGAAGTCATCCGGGAGCCGTTCCGGGAAGAGCGCCTCCGGCAAACAGGTTTATCTTCCGTCCGGCACCATCATGAGCGGCTACCTGATTACCGGCATTGACGCTCCCACCCGGGATGAGGCCAGGGGGGATCCCTTCCCGGTGCTGATTAATCTGGACCGGACGGCGATCCTTCCCGGTGACGGCCGGTATGATCTTTCGGGATGCTTTGTACTGGCAGCAGGATTCGGCGATCTCAGTTCTGAGAGAGTGTACTTCAGGGCGGAGAAGCTGAGCTGCATGGGGCCCTCGGGCCGGGTGGCGGAGCAGAAGCTCAATGCCTACATTTCGGGTGAGGACGGAAAGGCCGGACTCCGGGGGCGGCTTGTATCCAAGCAGGGCCGGCTGATTGCGAGATCCCTGACTGCGGGCTTTCTCGAAGGACTTTCCGGAGCCTTTGACGTGAATCCGGTGCCGGTTATCAGCACCGCAGGCAGTGGTTCCACCCAGTATCAGAGCGTTTACAGCAGGGATGCCCTGAGAGGTGCGGCGGTGTCCGGAGCCGGAAAGGCCCTGGAACGGGTGGCGGATTTTTACCTCCGGCTGGCAGACAGCATGTTTCCGGTGCTGGAGGTGGATGCCTCCCGGAGAATCGATATCGTGGTCACCGAGGGCGTGAGTCTTGAGTTTGATTTCCGGGGCCGGGAAGGACGTCAGGGAGGCTTTTATGCCGACAATGACAGGAGCTTCCGGGAATGAGGAAGCTTGCTGAACGCCGGAATAATTCCGGGGGAGTTCCGAAGATAAGGGCCGCGGCTTCGGGAACCGTCTTTTCGGAATCCGGCGCCGGAAACGGAAGAACCCCGCTCACCATGATGTCCGGGAGGGCGGCTTTCAGGAGGATTACTGCGGTGTTGCTGACGGTTGCGGTTATTATTTCAGGAAGTCCGGGGGTTTCATTCGGGGCCGGAGGCGATTCCTACTACCGGAAGCACGGGGAGGGCTGGTTCTGGTATCAGGATCCGTTGCCTCGGGAGGACAGAGATGAAGCCGGGGATCCGGCGGTTATTCCGGAAACAGCTCCCGGTCCTCAGGAGGTTCCGGAAGCCGTTCCCGTTCCGGAATACTCCCGTGATGGTCTTCTTACTGCGGCCTACCTTAAAAAGGCTCTTCCGGTCTATCTTGAAAAGGCGATGGACAATCCTACCCCGGAAAACGTCCGGGACTATTTTGCTCTCCAGAAGATGAGCATGGACAAGAGTCAGAACTTTGCGGGAGCGGCCCGGCTCCTGCCGCTGCTTTATCCTGACCTGGACGAGGCCCGGGGACGGACGGATTACGGCCGGGGGCGGGAGCTTCAGGAACAGATGGCGGAACGGGATCGTGAAAACAGCCTCCGGAAGCTGTCGGGCGAGGCGGGGATCTTCTTTCTGTACCGGAGCTCCTGTCCCTACTGCCGGGAGGCGCTCAGGGAGATGGCCCGGCTGGGCGGCTATGGCTTCAGGATAATGGGCATTTCTCTGGACGGGGGACTTCTTCCGGTTCCCGGAGCCTTCAGGAACGTGTCGGATCCGGCTATGGGCAGTGTTCTGGGAATATCAGCGGTGCCTGCCGTGGTGCTGGCTGCTCCGGACACCGAAAGAAAGTACGTTACCGTAAGCACCTCTCTTCTGAGTCCCCGGGAAACGGAAGACCGGATCCTGGAAGGCGGCCGGATCCTGGGGATTCTCCCCCGGAATGACGGCAGGTAACTCATCCCTTATTCGTCTTTTCTCACTGATTCATCAGTTCTGCGGAAGCGGAAAACAGGATGATTGCCGGAGGACGGGGGGGAGATACGGATCCGGCAATGTCTGAAAGGGAGCTTTTCAGGAAGAGGTTCTCAGACACAGCCCCGCCATGCCGCATGGTTCGGCATGAATGGGCAAATTTCCCGTAGTCCGACATTCCGACGCACGGTTTCCCATCCTCCGAATTCCGACCCTGAATCCTGCCGTATCCGTATTCCCGTGAATAATCCCCATGTCTGCACGACCGTAATCCCGTAAATTACAATGGTCTCCTTGTTCTTAATCCGGGGAGGACGGTATTTCGGTTTTTCCGCATTCGGACTGTTCATGATGGTCATGGCAAGCCTGTGCGGATTATGAAGCGAATTGAAGATATGAAGACAAATTCAGCCGAAGGGGACGGAACGGCACGACTGCATCAGCAGAAGCGGAAGGTTTATCTTAAATACCGGAAACGCCGGACACCGACGAATACGAATACTGCTCCCGTGATACCGGTCCCGGAGACTGTTCCGACAGGTAATGAAAGAAGCGGCGGGATCTCCGGATTCAGCGGATGATGTAATTCCCGGCACCGGTTGAAGCCCTGACAGCACTGAAGACATTCCGTTGCGGGGTGGCTTATTTGTGCCTGAACCCTGGAAATACTCTTTTTTTTCTGTGATTGTTTGTTATTGAATTGCAATCGATATCAAATTTTTTATAAATTATCACTTGCAATATGGAGAACGTGGCGATACAATAAAAATGCTTTCAGATAGAGACTGTCAGAAAAGTTGTGATGTTATGAAAGGGGTGGTCTCTGGTAAATGCAGGATAGTTTATGTTTCAGATAAAAAAAGAGTTTGTTTCTCCGTTGGTAACAACGGTCAGGGAACTTGCCGGCAGGAATCAGTATGACCTGGTTCCCCGTGTTAAGAATCTCATTTCCATGAGGCGGCACAGGCTTCATTACCGGGACATCAAAGAGACGCTGCTCAGTCTTGTTCCGGAGGATCTGTATAAGGAACCCGTGAAGGACATCAAGGGCGGGGCTTTCTGGGTGTTCAAGAAATCCGTCCCTTCGCGTCGGGGAAATACTCCGTTCTACATCAAGCTTAAGATCGTGGACAGGGAGTACGAAAAGTTTGTGAAGCTCATGAGCTTTCATGAAGATGAATTCCGGGATGCCAGGCGGATCAGACTGGTGTAAGGGGAACTGAAAGATATGGCTGCCGGGGATCCTGACGAGGTGTTTCAGGATTGATTCGGGCATCAGGTTCCGGAGGACGTTATCGGAAAGTTCTGCGGGGACAGTTTCTGTCAGGGTGTTGATTACATGAAGTTTTTTGCTGAGGGAGAAAAGTTCAGTTATGAGCGGTGCAACTATTATAGCCAGGAGAATTCCCGGGGGTTATGTACAGTATGGATGGTGCGGTAATGGCGGAACATTCGATTATGTGGGAGTCCGTATTCGGGCGTGGTACAACACCCCTGAGATGGTGGAATATCTTTTTGGCCTGGGAGAACTCAGTGCCATAGGCAAGCCTCACAGTGAAGACGGCGGGGAAAGCATGTACCTGAGCACCGTTCCCACCGGACATTCGCACTGGCTGGGCAGAAGCGAAACGGAGATATTCAGCAAGGAGTGTTTCATTGATAATGTTTATTTTTTTGATTCCGACAATACCTGGTACTACGTTATTCCCTGGGCCATGAATGTCAAGATTCCGCTGGAATACATTTCCCGTAACGCTGATGAGCATTACTCGGAATATGACGTAACGCATCGGACTTTTATCAATCTGCTGAAGTACCTTTTGGGTGATTATTATGAAGCGGATGCAGAGTTTCGGGATTATGTTGCCCGGAATTACCAGCAGGATATCGCCGAGATTCGCAAGGTGGTTTTCGAGTCATCAGGCAGGTCCCCTTTTTTAGAGGACTCTGCATTTCACAGGAGTGTTCTTGTGGCAGAAAAGTACCCCAAACTGTATGAATATTTTGATGAGTGGGTGGTGGCTGTCCCGAACAGCGAGATGACGGATATTGCCGAATTTGTTGTAAAGAGGGCGGCCAAAAAGGAAGAGAGAACCGAAACTGCTGAGTGGTGCCGCTCAGCCTGAAAAGCAGAACTCCGCACGACTGAAGCGGAGGTTTTTTCGGGCCGCTGCGGGGTAAAACGGAAACCGGCAGCAGCTTGCAGTCTGATTTTTGCAGGTAACGATAACAGGAGACCGGAAACATGGAACTTAGTTGTGAACAGATGATTAAATTAAGATCAGGGCTTCTTGCCCTGGCCTGCAATGAGACCGGGGTATTCAATCCTATGGCCGTCACGGCAGAGGAACATGCCGTTTTTTACGATTTCCTGGATTTCCTGGACGGGGCCAATGCCTGCCCGCTGGGACTCTGGCAGCAGCTCGGCATCATGTTTCAGGGAGACTGCCGGATGCTCCGGGACGGGAGCCGGAAAAATAACGCGGGGAAGGAGCGGGAGGCCCGGCTGGAAATGGCCGATCTCCGCAGGATCGAATCCCTGCTGAAAAAGACCGGGGTGGCCAACGAGGAGGGAATTTCCCTGGACTTTTTGGAACAGCACCCGGACGCTCCGGAACTGGAATATACCGCTGACAGGCGGGATAATGGCAATGCGGGCCGGCAGGGAACGCAGGCGTAAAAAAAGGGGGAATAAGCCATGACAGAATCCGCTGGTTTCGATTACGAGGATCTTGTTCCTCTTCAGAAGCTCCGCAGGGACGAACTGGTGAATTATCTCAGCGCTCCCGAAAAGGTCCCACCAGCGGGCTTCTGTACCGCAGATTTCTCAGGTCTCAGTACATGGAGTCCTGCTATCCCGAAAAGGCCAGGTTTATTAACGGGCAGTACCTTTTCAGCACCTACGGGATCAACAACTCCAATGTCGGATTATACACCGGGCAAATCGAGTATCCGAAGTCCGTCACCGGCATTATCAGGATCTTCCCGAGCTTTCTGAAAATCGACAGCGACGGCCTCTTCAGGTTCTTCAGAACCTATACCAGGGCCTATGAACCTCTGGAAAAACAGCAGCTTTCCGTTCATGTGTTCGAGCAGGACAGCAATCTTCATTCCCTGCTCCTTCAGGAGCTTTCCTGCGCATCCAGCCACATCTCATGCTACGGCGTATGGAAGGATCCCGTCATCTACAATGACGACTTCACGGATATCCTGACCGGGTATTACCGGGATCCGGAAAAGTCCGGCGCGGCTATGACCCGCAGAATGGGTTTTCGGGGCAGCTTCATGGTATTCATGGAGCCCGGGGTCTTTTACTTTATGAAGATCGTCGGTCATAACCCCGACAGCGCCCGGATACTTGAAGTTGATTTTAAACGCGGGAAGGATGCCTGAACGCAGCGGAAAAACACGGGAAGTGCCGAAACAGCAGAGCCGGAGTGTGTTGTGATATATTTGCATGGCGGATCTGTTCCGATTCTCATTCAAACTGTCCCAGGGACAACAAATAACAAGAATATCAAGGAGGAAAAACGTGAGTAATAACGACTTTGACATCATTACCCAGGATCTGGAAGCGATCAACAAGGTAAAAAGCTTTGAGCAGAAGCAGAAGACACTGAAGAATGATTTCAAAAAGGTGTCAACTGACATGATGCTGATGATTTCCCGGCTGGAGTCCGTAAACTCCGAGTTTCGCAGTCTGCCGAAGGTGTTTGAAGAGCTCCCTGAAAGCAGGGAGGCCGCAGAACAAATTTCCCAGGAGATGGAGCGGAGAAAGAAGGGAACCTCTCCCTATTACCGCAATCTGGATGACGCGATGAAGCTCAGTACCCTGAATTCCCTGATTATCAAGCAGGGCTGGCAGGTTCAGGACTTTATCAGGGAAGTGGGCATTGCCCAGCGCACCTTCTACAAGAAGACGGAAACCCACATGTTCAGCATGAGAGAGCTTAACTTAATGCGGGAACTTCTGTCTCTTACTGATGAAGAGTTCGTGAAGCTGTTCTTCAACTGATAAACACGACGCCGGCAATACGGTGTCTTTCCCCGGCTTTCAGCCGTTATTAGCCATGGACACAGGATAACCCGGCCCGTCAGGGACGGCAGGGATTCTTTGTCCTGTTTTTCGGAAAAATCATTATGAAAATGGAAACGAAAGATAAAAAATCAAAAGTCAGGAAAATTAAGGGCCCGGACAGAAAGGAATGGCTTCGTGAGCTGGCCTCCGGGGATGCTTTCTACTATCTGACAATTGATCTGGTAAAACTGTTTTTTAAGGAAGATATGGATCCGAAATCCTGGATACCAGGACAAAGTTCCATCACGGGGATCGGTCGAAACAAAACATCGAATTTTTCTGATGCGGTCTGTCGTGCGGGGGATATCAATATGATCCTTCATATGGATACAGCTCCGGTACCTGATATGAATGTGCTCTGGGATTACAGCGCTGCCATGATCGTCTTCCGGGGTTCGTCTCAGTCAGAGGGGGCTCAGCCGAGAAGATCTCTTTTGGTTTTTATCACTGAACATTCAAGTCTGGAAGGAAAGTGGTGTAACAGAATGACATGGTGCCGCAGTGAAGGACTCGATGAAGAGAATGATTTTGAAGAATGTCCGACAGGGCCGAACATTCTGATAATCGATCTGGAAAATTTTCAGAAACAGGTGCCGGCCCCGCAAAGTTTTCTTGAGCAGTTTCTGAAGATTCTGGCAGAAAGCAAAACGCTTGACGAAGCCAGGACAGCCCTTGATGCCGCGGTGGAAAACCGGTATCAGGCCGCATTGGATGAGATTGCCAGACTGGAAAAGGAACTTGCGGAAAAGGAGAAAGCTCAGCAGTCGTAATTTCTGATGTGTTCGCTGAGTTTCCGAAACGGCAGTCCCGCGACTTCGGTCGTGAGGAGTAAGTGTAAACCAGGAGAATTTATGAAAGACAAGGTTAATAAAAGTGGTCCGGACAAAAAGGAATGGCTGCGTGAGCTGGCCACCGGAGATGCTCTTAAATATCTGGCAAACGAGCTGGCAAGCCAGTTTTTCAAAGATGCCAGGGAACTGAAATTCTGGACACCGGAACAAACCTCCGAATTTCGCAACTTCCTTCGCAACTGCGGGAGATGGGAGAACTGCGCGCCTTATCCGGATGCGAGCTGTCGTGCCGGGGATGTCTTTGTGGGGCTGGTTATGGACACTGACCGGGAACCTGACCTGTCTATGGCGTCGGTTTACAGCGAGGCCCTGATTGCCAGT
>CACYPY010000067.1 GCA_902776415.1 uncultured Ruminobacter sp. | reverse complement strand
TTGAGGTCAATAAACCGCCAGGGAATTTCATCACTGAGCCCTGTAGCTATGCGGTTTTATAAAAAATCGATAAGTTATAAACATACTAGGGAATTAGAGCTGATTTACTGAAAACAATACTCAAATGTAAAAATACAGATACAGATACATGTCCGTTCCGCAATTTTCTGTTCCTGAATTCAAAATTCGGGCCTGCGGAAGCCAATCCTCAGCAAAATTATAACAACATCAATCTCCGGAGCCCCAAACTGCGGGCACCCCGCCATTCAGCGAGCCTTAAGCCATACTCAAATTCAGCATGAAGATTTCGCTGCACATGCCACCTACGGACGTGTTCGGGTTTCACCCCACAGAAACAGAACATGCCGGGCACACGCAAAGCCGGAATCCGCACCGCGGATCCGGCGCTCCTCCGGAGGGTTTCCGACGTGCGGCAAAGGCTACCGCCCCGCATTCGGCCGGTACAGCTCCGGCCGATCCTTTTCAAGCACGGCCAGCATCGCCCGGGTTACCAGCACCACACCGCCGGGAGATACATAGAAATACCGGCGATCCTGCTCCTCATCATAGCCAATCTCAAAATTCGCGGGAATATCGCATTTCCTTTCGATAATGGCCTTTCTGATGCGGGTGCCGGCATGCACGGTCACCATGGGAAACAGCACTGCACGTTCCAGCACGCATTCCTGATCCACCGTTACGGAACTGAACAGCACCGAATCGGATATCTCCGATCCGTAAATCACGCTGCCTGCCGCGATCACGGAATTCTCACTGACCGTGCGGGTACCCCGGGAATCCCGGATAAACTTTGCCGGCGGGAGCTGCCGGGTTTTGGTCCAGATCGGCCAGGAGGGATCATAGATATCCAGATCGGGGTATTCCCGGGTCAGGTCCAGATTGGCAATCCAGAAGCTGTCCACGGTTCCCACATCCCGCCAGTAACAGTGCTGAGCCTTGGTCCGGTTCCGCACACAGCTCTTCTCGTAATTATGAGCATGAGCCAGCCCCTTCTTCACAATTTTGGGAATGATGTCCTTCCCGAAATCATGAGAGGATGAGGGATCTTCATGATCCTCCTCCAGAAGCCGGTACAGAAAATCCTTCTCGAAAATGTAAATTCCCATGGATATCAGGGTTTTATCGGGATTTCCGGGAACGGCCGGGGGATTCTCCGGCTTCTCGATAAAGTCAGTGATAAGTCCGTCCTCGTCAACCTGCATGCAGCCGAAAGCGGAGGCATTCTCCCGGGGAACCTCGATGCAGGCAATGGAACAGGGGCTGATGCTTTTGATGTGGTCCATCAGCATGACCGAATAATCCATCTTGTACACATGATCCCCGGAAAGAACCAGAATGTATTCGTCATCATAGGAACGCAGAATATCCAGGTTCTGATACACGGCGTCGGCAGTGCCCAGGTACCAGTGCACCTCGTCGATTCTCTGCTGGGCCGGCATTACTCTTACAAACTCACCCAGATGATTGTTGTTCAGAAACGACCACCCGTCCTGAATATGAGTCAGCAGAGAATCGGATTTGTACTGGGTCATGATGCCCATTTTTCTGATGCCGGAGTTGAGGCAGTTCGACAGGGCGAAATCGATAATCCGGAACTTGCCTCCGAAATGCACGGCCGGCTTGGCCCTGATATCCGTAAGCTCCTTAAGCCTGGAACCGCGACCTCCCGCAAGGATCAGGGCCGTGGTTTTCTTAGTGGCAAATAACTGATTGATATTGCTGTAAGCAGTCATGGCGGTATCCTCCTCATGAGAAACAGTATTCTGTCCCGGATCTTACACTGTAAAAGGAAAACGGGACAGGAAAAATCCCCGGAGCCGGAAGGAGAAGAACAGCGGGCCCCGGACAAAAAACAGCCCGCGCCACCGGGGCACAGAGTCCGCTCCCGGCAGACCGGGACCTCCCGGAAATGAAGGCGGCGCCTGCCTTTCCGTTCCGAAAAACTTCCGGTCAGGATCAGGCGAGTCTTTTCTTCACCTCTTCATATTCGGCGAGCAAATCATCTCTGGGATCCGCGTCGATTTCGTCACGGTACCGTTCAAAGGTCTTCAGCCACTGGCTGTCAGAAACTCCGTACAGCCTGCAGGATCTCATCAGGCAATAAAACCGAATCTCGCCACCATCGCCGTAATTGATCCGGTATCTCAGGCAGGTATCCCAGTAATATGCGGTTCCTTCGTCAAAATCCCCCTTGTTGAAATAGAGTCCCATCATAAGAAGAGTCAGGTTCTCCATCGGATCTGTGAATTTCCAGTAGTTATCACGACTGTACCTGGCCGTTATTTCGCGCATTTTCAAATCAGTAAGCTCTATCAGTTCCTGCGTGAGTTCGGTGTTTCCCTTTACCCTGGAAACCAGCTCGACAATCCGGTTATCGGTACTCGACCCCCGATCATTGTAAACACAGGCTGCGCAACGTATCAGATCCCTGAGCATGTCCTCGCTTAACTCAAAGCCTTCCGCAAACACCCGCTCCAGGAGCATTTTGTAGAAATCGGTCTGGGTGATGCCTACCGAAGAAAAAGGATTATCGGTGTTAAACAGGTAAACACCGCAGCCTTCCGACAGCAGAAGAAAGAGATCCTTCAGAAGAGACAGAACTTCGGGATACTCGGCATTGTCCGGACCGAACTGCTTCAGGGCCTTAACCTGACGCATCACCGCAAAGCGCCATTTCGAACGTTCCTGCTTCGAAACCAGTCTGTTGGGACGGAGGTAGTTTCCTTCCCTGGCATTTTCCAGGAATTTCTGAACCTCGTCCCGGAGGTCATCAAAATCCACCTCCGGCTCCGCGGGGGCGGTCTTCACCCTGACGACAGTCTTCTCTCCGTCCAGAATCGCCATGATGGCGCCGTCAATACCACCTTCCGCGCTCCTGAGAGCCTTCGGAACATGCTTGTAAAGTTCCGTTGCGATTTTGACAAGATTTTCCTGAGAGGTGTTTTTAAGAAGCGTTCTCAGTTCAGGTACCTTCATACAGATAACTCCGGATTCGGGAACTCCGGTTTCGGAAAGCGCCGGATTCCTCGGAATACAAAACTCCGTCAGTGTAAACGGAGGCCAAAATGAGATTCACGCGCGGCCGGGGCACGAAAATCTCTCCGGAGGAAAATCATAGCAAAATCCGAAAAAGGATCAAACAGGAGGCCTGAAATTTGCAATGGAAGGCATCTCGCCGGCCTTCATGGCGGAGCATCCCGGGACTCCCGGGGATAAAGCGCTGCCTGGAAAAAGCGGTTCATCTGAAAAGGCGGAGAATATTCCGGATAGCCAGGTATTCATCAACACGACAGGGATTTCAAAGATCGCAAATTACCGCAGGATTGCTGCCATGGCACAGCTTTCTCCGGCAGGGAGGGGCCGGGGTTAAAGTCTGAGATGGCCGGTCTTGCCGCACTTGCACCGGCAGCCGGGGCGGGGCCTTCACCTCAGGATGAGAACCTGCCGGGCACAAAAAAAGAGTGCCTCGCGGCACCCTTCTTTCAGAACAGGAACGTCATCTCACGCTCCTGAATGACAAAACTCTGAATTACTTCTTGGTAAGCATGGTGATGAGATTGTCGATGGAAGCACACTGCTCCTCGGACTCACACTTGCCCATAATCAGGCTGATGTCTTCCTTGTCATCGATGATGATGGCCTGAACCATATCCGGGCAGACGAAATGATATCCGGGATAGCCGCCAACGGTGGTCTGGGTAGGAGCCTCACAGCCCTTTTCGCTGGCAATGGAAGCAGCAACCTGACCGATATCGGAACCGTCGCTGGGAGCAACCTTGAAGGTAACCATGCGCACGCCGAGATTGCCTTCCTCGAATACGATGGAGTCATCGGTCTGCTCAATAACAGCCCAGTCAGCCATAGCGGTAGCAGACATTAAAAATGCTGCAGCTGCGATCATCAACTTCTTCATATAATTCCCTTTAATTGTGTCAAATAAAGTCAAACATGCCGTGCCCGGGTATTTTCCGGCCCGCCGGCACGTTCATATCAGAAGACACAGGATCTTCGGATTCCGATATCCTGCCCCGCCCGTCCGAAACACAGAAATTCCTGCGCCGGCAACCGGGCCCTGACATTCTGATATTACCATACCTCAAAATCAATAATTACAAAAAATGTCTTGACAGAGATCACACTACCTCTGATTATGTTTTCAAAAAACGATTTTCAGTACCTGACTGCCGTGCCGGCAGTCGCTCCGGGGCGCTTCTCCGGCGTTCATCCGCCCCGGTCTTCCGGAATTGGGAAAAACCGGCCGAACCTGATACAATCTCCGGGAGGAAATGCCATGACAGAATCACCGCTCATATACCGTCCCCCAGAGGGCTCCCCTGATATTCTCTTCCGGAAAGACGGAATTATTGTCGCCGTCAAGCCCGCGGGGCTTCTTACCGTTCCGGGACAGCGGGAGCGGGATTCCCTGACCACCAGAATGAAAAAGATCTCTCCCGAAGCAAACCCTGTCCACCGTCTGGATCTCGCCACCTCCGGCATTGTGCTGTTCGCAGAAAACCGGGAAACCGCTGCCGCGCTCACTCAGGCCTTCCGGGAACGGCATCCCCTGAAAATCTACGTCGCCTGGGTTTCGGGAATCATCCGTAACGACTTCATGGCCATGGACTACCCCCTGGCAAAGGACATGGAACGTTCCGCAATCCTCTCCGCCCCGGTACAGAAGACGGACTATGTCTCCGGAAAACCCGCCCTGACCTTCTGCCGGGTCATCAAAAGAGAATATCCCGAAGATGCGGCAGAAGTCCCCGGCCCCCGGGGGCGCACCCTGGTTTTCCTGTATCCGGAAACCGGGAGAACCCATCAGCTCCGGGCCCACCTCCGGGAAGCCGGGCATCCGATTATCGGGGATCGGATCTACGGGAAACCGGACAGTGCCCGGGAGCAGGAAAACTCCCGGGGACTTCCGGACCGGCTCCTGCTCCACGCCGCCCTGCTCCGTTTCCGGGATCCCGGTGCCGGCACCGCCATTACCTGCCTGAGCATTCCGGACTTCCCGGGAATTCCCGATCTCCAGAGAATTATGCTCTCGGGACTCTGATTCCCCCCCTGAAGGATGACCGGAAGCACTTCCCGTTCATCCGGGGTTTGTCGTACCGGGCCGTGGTTCCGGATAAATATGCGGAATATACGGTCAATTCCTGAAGAGGGAAGCCGCCTCCGGCGCTTCCCATTAATGAATGAAGGGGTTTCTCCCCTTCACCCCGTGTCTGCCCTGTGCGGAAATGATATGAGGAGCAGAACCGCCCCGCCGCCATTTTACACAGGAGCGGCCGGGAAAGCCCGCTCCCGGCGAAAAGAACCCGATTGCCCGAAACACGGCACTGTTTTCTCCGGACGCCGGCCCCCGGAATCATCATTATTTCTGTTTTTCCGTTTTTTCTGCTTTTTAAGTCTTTTTTCGGAAGTCTCTCCGGAGATCCCGCCCCGGGGCGCCGCAGTTTCGGCCGCTTATCCCCGGACAGTTCCGGGATTCTCCGTTTTCCGGGGTTTTTCCGCAAAAATGCCCGCGACTCAGCAAAATCGCAATCAAATCCGATGTTTAACTCTCAAAAACTCCGGAATTCTGTTATCGTGCTAAGAGGAATCCACAGGAGCCGCAGGACGCGGCTTCAGGAACGGAGGCGGCATTTTAAGGAAGAATGCAATGCGGCCCGGCTTCACAGTATGAACAGATCAGACATTCCCGACAGACTGATAACCCTGACAAAAATGGTATGGCCGGACGGCTACGAGATTCACCGCGAAATCTTCCGGCTGTACGAAGACAGCTATGTGCTCACCATGAAGACCGGTGTTCTTCACGAACACCTGCTCTCCGATTTTCAGAACCTGGCGGATCATATCCGCAGCTACCGGGAACAGATGCTCCAGGTCAGCATGAATGAAGTAATCGTTTCCCTGGTCTGTCTCTCCGTCAAGGCCGAAACCAATGAAATCGAGTATCAGGACAGCGACGCCGGCGAGCTGGAACGCTTCATCCATGACGAGCTCCGCTGCACCTTCGGATTTCTGAAATCCTTCGGCGACGGACCGGTATTCTATCTTGCCGAAATTGTGAAAAGCTTCCGGGAAAACGGCTTTCCCGTAATCTCGGATAAAGGCGGCGCTCCGGAGTTTTCCGGAATTCCCGACAGAGCCCGGATCTCCATGGAAAAGCTCCGGGAGTGGGGAAACCACATGATTATCAATGTCGGAACGGACGTCAGCAGCTATCAGGCAGAGTCTGTTTACTACGGAATAATGCCCCTCACCTTCACGGAGTCCTGAGCGCTCCCGGCGGGGAATCCATTTAAAAAGCGCCCCCCCGGGGCGCGTTCGGAACAACATCAGAGGTACTGGTTATGGCACACAAAACAGTGATTATCGGCGGTTCCGCAGCCGGAGCTGCGGCAGCCGCCAGGCTGAGGCGGCTTTCCGAGCAGGAGGAAATCGTCATCCTCGAAAAAGGCAAGGACATCTCCTACGCCTCCTGCGGTCTCGCCTACTATCTGGGCGGCGAGGTTCCCCTCCGGCAGAACCTGGTGATTATTCCCCCGCGGGTATTTTCCGAAAGATACCGGGCCCAGGTCAAAACCGAGTGCGAGGCCATCGCCGTTTCTCCGGACAGAAAGGTGGTGGGTGTCCTGAATCACCAGACCGGAGAAACCGTTGAGGAAAAGTACGACAGCCTCATTATTGCTTCAGGAGCGGCCGCGGTCAGACCCGAACAGATCACCGGCATTAATCTCCCCCATATTTACAACCTGAGAACCCTGCCGGATGTGGACAGCATCCATGAGGAGATCCCCTCCATCACCAGCGATGATCGTTTTTACGACGTGCTCATCGTGGGCGGCGGCTTCATCGGCATAGAGGCGGCGGAGAACCTCAGCCACAAGGGATTCCGGGTAACACTGGTGGAACTCCGGCCGCAGCTCCTGCAGAATCTGGACTGGGAATTTTCAGGTCTGCTGGAAAGGAATCTCAGGAGACACGCCATTGATGTCCGGGTCGGTGTCGGCGTCAGGGGCTTTACACTCACCCCGGATGACCGTATCGAGGCCGAATTCAGCGACGGCTCCAAAAAGCAGAAGTTCCGCTTCGTGGTGCTGGCTCTGGGGGTCAGGCCCGCCACAGGATTTCTGGAGGGATCCGGAATCGAAAAGGCCGCCAACGGCGCGGTGATCACCAACTGCCGCATGGAAACCAATATTCCGGGCATCTATGCAGCCGGTGACAATGCCGTGATTCTGAAGAACTACTCCGATGAGCTGACCTGGAGCCCCCTGGCCGGACCTGCGGCCCGCGGCGGCAGAAGAGCCGCGGACAGCATCGCCCGAAACCTCGGGATTCTCCCCAGCCATTCCGCGGAGTTCACCGGAACCTCCGGATCCGCCATCATCAGGGTTTTCGACGAAACCTTTGCATTTTCGGGAGCTTCCGAAAACGAGCTCCGGCAGAAGGGGCTTCAGCCCGGGAAAGACTACTTCACCTCGTTTGTGATTCAGAGTTCCCATGTAAACTGGTATCCGGGCTCCCGGCTGATATTCATCAGGGGCATCTTCGACAAGAAGCGGGGTACCCTTATCGGAGCCGAAGCCTGCGGCCGGGCCGGAGTTTCCGATGCCATTAATACCCTGGCCACGGTGATCGCCCTTCGGGGAACCTTCAGCGATCTGGCCAATATCGACCTGGCCTATTCCCCGCAGTACGGCAGTGCCAAGAGCAATATCAACATGCTGGGCTTCACCGCCGAAAACCAGGTGCTGGGGCTGGGCGAGTACATCTCCCTCACCGCCTACCTGACGCTGGACAAGAAGGATTACTTTGTTCTGGACGTGCGGAACAAGGAGGAGCTTTTCAAATACCGCATTCCGGAAGCAGTCAACATTCCGCTGGCCCAGCTCCGGGATCGGATGAACGAAATTCCGAAGGACAAGCCGGTAATCGTTATCTGCGGCATGGGCGTCCGGGCCTGGAACGCCGCCGGTATCCTGAGATGCAACGGCTACCACAGCATCGTGCTGGAAGGAGGCTCCACCCTGCACGCGCTTCTTAAAGGAAAGTAATCCGGAACGGCGCACCGGAATTCAGCATGACAGAAACCCCGGATTTCGATGCCGGGGTTTTTCATATTTGTCGGAACCGGAAAGAACAAACAGCATTCCCGCGGGCACTCCGGGTATCCGGTATGCCGCAAGGCGCCTCTTTTCGGGGAAAATCACCATTCCTGCCCTGATAATTCCGAGGTCTTCCAAAATCGCTCCGTAATCATGAGACTTAAGCCGCTGAAGAGTCCGGTTCATGGCGGCATTCCCGCCTGAATGCGGCGGTGCTTCTTTTGAATTCTGACACCTGCATTGTTTTGCGGGGTTTAAGTTCCGAATCTGAAAATAATCAAGAATCCGGCGTTTCCCGGCCTTTTATCGGACAAACTCAGCAAGCGCCGGTACCGGTTTTCAGGTTCCGTCCTGCCCGGTTTTGTGATATAAAGCACCCGCAAACATTTAACACTTGTCGTGATAATCCGGGAATCAGTCCGGGCACAGCTATCAGGAGGCGTCATGAAATTCAGGGGACTTACGGAACAGGAGGTCCGGGAATCCCGGGCCCGCTACGGCAGAAATACCATTTCCGACAAAAACCCGGTCTCTTTTTTTGAAATGCTGTGCAGCAACTTCAGCGATCCCATTATCAGAATTCTCCTGGTGGCACTGACAGTCAACCTGGTGTTCTGCCTTATCGGTCAGTCGGAATGGTACGAATCCCTGGGGATCGCCGTCGCCGTGCTTCTGGCCGCAGTAATCTCCGCTCTTTCGGAATACAGGAACGACACCGCCTTTCAGAAACTTCAGGAAGAAGCCTCACGCATCCGGAGCCGGGTCTGCCGCGATGGCAGAATGACGGATATTCCCATTGACGATCTGGTTTGCGGTGACGAGGTGCTTCTGCAGACCGGGGATCGCATTCCCGCCGATGGTTATCTCATGTTCGGAGAACTGGACACGGATCAGTCCCAGCTGAACGGCGAATCCGAGGAGGTCAGAAAAACCGCCCTGCCTCTCTCCGAAAACGGAACCTGCGCCGTGCCGGATGACATTGCCGAAAGCCGGGATCTCTTCAGTCCGCATCTGGTATTCCGGGGGGCCAGCGTGACCTCCGGCGAGGCGGTCCTGAAAATCACCGCCGTGGGAGAACGCACCGTCTACGGCACTATCGCCGAAGGACTCCGCTCCGGGATGGAACGGGACACGCCCCTCAAGGTAAAGCTCCGCCGGCTGGCCGGATATATCAGCATCTTCGGTTACGCGGGAGGCCTTCTGGTAATGCTGGCCTATCTGCTGCACGCCGGAATGACCGCCGGAATTCCCCCGGAGCAGTATTTTGAACTCCCGTGGTCGGACTTTGTAAGAGAACATGCCGGCATCACCAACTTCTGGAGCGATCTTCTGCACGGCATCATGTTTGCGGTGGTCATTATCGTCATGGCGGTTCCCGAGGGCCTGCCCCTCATGATCGCCATCGTCACAGCATTGAACATGGGAAAAATGCTGAAGCGGAATGTGCTCGCCAGAAAGGTCAGCGGCATCGAAACCGCCGGTTCCCTGAATATCCTGTTCTCCGACAAAACCGGCACCATTACCGCCGGAAAGCCCTCGGTCATCGGTTTCTGGAACGGACTCTCCCGGGAATACCGGAAGCTCTCCGACATGCCGGAAAGCTATCAGCTGACTGTAAGAGAATGTCTGGTACTTAACAATCAGGCCGTTCTGACCGGAGATGCCTCCTCCGGAATCCGGGCCGCCGGCAGCAACGCCACCGACCGGGCCCTTCTGGAAGCCGCCGCCGAACTCCGGGAGCTCCCTCTTTCAGAAAGCATGGTGTCCAGAATCCCCTTCTCAAGTTCCTCAAAATACTCCGGAGCCGTCCTGAAAAGCGGCCGCTGTCTCCTGAAGGGAGCGCCTGAGGTCCTCCTGCCCCGCTGCCGCCACGCCCTGGACGAATCCGGAAACCGGATTCCCTGCGACTCGGCTCCGATACAGAAGCTCCTTAACGATCTTTCGGAAAAGGCGGTGCGGGTGCTTCTTCTGGCGGAAACCGGAGAGCCCTCCCCGGACGGCAGAACGGCACCGGACGGAGATCTCGTCATGATTGCGGTTGTCGGGATCCGGGACGAGGTGCGCCCCGAAGCCCGGACGGCCATCTCCGAGGTAATCAGCGCGGGTATTTCCGTGGTCATGATCACCGGAGACCGCCGGGAAACCGCCATGGCCATTGCGAGGGAAGCCGGCCTTATTCAGAACAAAGACGATCTCGTACTGAACTCCGACGAACTGGCAAAAATGTCAGACACTGCCCTTGCGGAAAATCTGCCCCGGCTCCGGGTAATCTCCCGGGCCCTTCCGGAAGACAAGTCCCGCCTCGTGGAAATCGCCAAAAATCTGGATCTGGTCACCGGCATGACCGGAGACGGGGTCAACGATTCCCCGGCCCTCAAAAAGGCTGATGTGGGATTTGCCATGGGGTCCGGAACCGAGGTGGCCAAGGAGGCTTCGGAAATCGTGATACTGGATGACAACTTCGCCTCCATCAGGGAAGCTGTGCTGTACGGCCGGACCATCTTCAACAGTATCAGGAAATTCATCGTGTTCCAGCTGACCGTTAATGCCGCTGCCGTGTTCATTTCGGTGCTCATGCCGCTTATCGGACGGGATGTGCCCCTGAACATCGTACAGATCCTCTGGATCAACCTGATAATGGACACCCTGGCCGCCCTGGCACTGGGCGGAGAACCGGCCCTGCCCCGCTATCTCAAAGCCGCCCCCCGAAAACGTCAGGGCCGACTCATTAACCGCTATATGCTGACATCGGTAATCACCAGCGCCGTGTGGATCAGCATTATCGGGCTTCTGCTTCTGAACTCCGCGGGCTTTCAGGCTTTCCTGGGCTTTGATCCCGGGAATCGCTCCCTCATAGCCACTGCATTCTTTACCTTCTTTATCTTCAGCACGGTATTCAACTCCCTGAACGCCCGCACCGACAGCATAAATCTTTTGGAACATATCTCTGAAAACCGCCTGTTCTTCGCGGTAATGAGCGTCATTGCGGTAACGCAGGTTCTCATGACCCAAAGCGGGAGCTACAGCGATGTTTTGGGACGCATTATGAACTGTCAGGGCCTGACACTGCGGGAATGGACGGTAATACTGCTGCTGGCCGCCACTGTTATTCCGGCGGATCTGGCAAAGAAGCATCTTCTGAAAAAACTCGGCGTGAATCCCGAGGAATAAGCTGATGCCGTCTTTAGAATCACGGAAGACTCAGGCGTTATGAACTTCCCGAAATGTGGTTCAGCATCCCCGATTTTGCAGATGATGATTACGTACATCTGTTAAACTGCCGCTGATCTTCTCAGTTGCATTCCTTACTCGGTTACATTCCATTTACCCGGAACCGGATTTCGGGGATTGTCCTGAGAAGGTGGATGAATTCCCGGCAAGACCTTGCCCGGGGGTAAAATTTCCGTACACAACAGCAAAGGAGATATGGTTGACGGAAATGTTACGGGATGCCGGATTATTGGGGTGTCCTTGTGAGTGTCAGGTAAGAGCGGCAATATTGCAGTGCAAGAGAACTGGAGTGACGAATTATGAGATTCGAGGATTTTCCTGTAAATTTGATTGCAACTGAAGTTTTTGAAGCTTTGGACATGATTTTTGAAGACATGATTCATGTCTGATATTGTATCTGGAGATATTAAAGTATGTTTTTTCGACAGGCTGAGATCCGCACTGAAATACCTGGGCATAGCCCCCGAACCTATCAAAGAACTGAATTTCGGCAACTATTCAGAATACTATTACGCAGTCTGTCAGCTGATTGATGCAGTTTTTGATAAATACCAAAAGGAAATTGAATCAGTGTATAACTCACCTGACCTACGCAATTGTTTACTCACGATAGACTTGCTTGGATATGGTATTGGCAAATTCATAGAATTAGACGAAGAACAAAAGCTGTGTACAAAAATGAAATGATGTCTCATCAGGCATTATATTTTCACCGTACTCTGCACACAAATTGTCGGAAGATTATGTACAGCTGCACTTATTGCTTTCAGGAAGACCGGATCTTTTGCGTTCCGGAAACTCCTGGAAAGCTTTTAAACCGGAAATTGGAACCATGTTCCGAACTTTTAAATGACTTTGGCAGAATTGTCCCGGAAACAAGGGGATATTATCGCCTGCAATTATCAGGGCCTGCGGCAGGAGGGGGGCGGTCATTGCTGATCCCCCGGAAATTACCCTCCGGGTCCCCTGGAGGAACGGAGGCGATTCAGTGTTTTTCTCACGTAAGAACCCAAATTTCCCGAAGCTGTCGGAAAAGAACGGCAAAGACGTAACAAGCATTAGGCAGTGCTTATTCGTTATTTAATTACGGGTACTATAACGACATAAATTCCGCAATCATAAGCATATGTAATTGTTACACATGTCAAAGTATTCATCAAAAAACGTCTATCCTAAAATAACATAACTAACACAATTGCTCAAATTTTAGCCATTTTAATCCGTATGGAGTCCGTATATAAATTACTAATGCAAAAATGGGTAAAAAGAGTTTTAAGGATATAGCGCAAACTCGTTTTTTGTGATCGAGATCGGCGACCCAGGTAATATTCTCCTTTTTAATGGGTTCATTTTTCAAAAACGTGGTAGTATTGAATGTAACAAAGACTTGTTTTGACCACTGTCAAAGTGCGGTGTATTTTTGACACCCCACGAGCCTTTGTGATATAACGGCTGAAAAATGCCGGAGCCGCAAAGGGTTCTGCCCTTTCGCGGTATTGCAACAACATATAAGCAAAATACTTATCGCTTTCAGGTGTACGCCGCAAAGGGTTCTGCCCTTTCGCGGTATTGCAACATGCCATCCTTATTAGTAAAAGGCCAGGAATCAAACAGCCGCAAAGGGTTCTGCCCTTTCGCGGTATTGCAACAGATTTCGGAATAGCCAAACTGAGTCAGCCAGCATGGGCCGCAAAGGGTTCTGCCCTTTCGCGGTATTGCAACTATTTGCCAACCAACTTGATGCTGGCTTCCTCAACAGCCGCAAAGGGTTCTGCCCTTTCGCGGTATTGCAACCTGGCTTATGTTCGTATAGGGCAAACCAGAGGTATAGAAGCCGCAAAGGGTTCTGCCCTTTCGCGGTATTGCAACTGGAGCTCCAGTGTTACGGTCAGTATACGGCCAAGCATGCCGCAAAGGGTTCTGCCCTTTCGCGGTATTGCAACATTCATTACAGCTTTTAAAGAGATGTTCTCTTTGGTGCCGCAAAGGGTTCTGCCCTTTCGCGGTATTGCAACGGGTTAAGATCATCATACTGCGATACTTTTTCTTCTGCCGCAAAGGGTTCTGCCCTTTCGCGGTATTGCAACCCCTTACCGGCCAGCTCGGCCGTACTTACCCCGACAAGGCCGCAAAGGGTTCTGCCCTTTCGCGGTATTGCAACTGTCGTCGTTGCTCTTTGCAGTATTCACAGCGTTAACCGCCGCAAAGGGTTCTGCCCTTTCGCGGTATTGCAACAGGAGTTACTTCCTTTCCTTGTGAATAAACCAGATGGGCCGCAAAGGGTTCTGCCCTTTCGCGGTATTGCAACTATAAGCAGTGTGTTATAGATACGTTAACGCAGTGTGCCGCAAAGGGTTCTGCCCTTTCGCGGTATTGCAACTGGTAAGGCCAGTATTTGCGTAATTAAGCGCTGATACGCCGCAAAGGGTTCTGCCCTTTCGCGGTATTGCAACGCTTTCATGCCTTTGTCGAGCATGAAGAGCATAAATAGGCCGCAAAGGGTTCTGCCCTTTCGCGGTATTGCAACCTGGGGATAGCCGTTCATGGCCGGAGCAGCGGGAGCCGCCGCAAAGGGTTCTGCCCTTTCGCGGTATTGCAACAAAGGTACGTTAGCGGCCTGCACACAGCAGGGAAGAAAGCCGCAAAGGGTTCTGCCCTTTTGCGGTATTGCAACAACTCAATAAGTGGTGCTACCATTTTAGGTTTGTAATGCCGCAAAGGGTTCTGCCCTTCCGCGGTATTGCAACATTCTATGGCCGTAGCTGCCCCACTTACCGCTACTCTGGCCGCAAAGGGTTCTGCCCTTTCGCGGTATTGCAACTCAAGGTCACCCTTAATTACAGTTCGAGCATGATGCATGGCCGCAAAGGGTTCTGCCCTTTCGCGGTATTGCAACAACACTTCCCCATCCATGATGTATTTGAAAAAGGGAGCCGCAAAGAGTCCCCCCTTTGCGGTATTGCAACCTTGATTAGCTGACATTCGCGCATTCAGCCAGTTCATCATTCCCGCAAATGATCGTCCCTTCGTAACAATTGAAACCATCCTCAGAGATATTGCATAAACAAAGACATAGCCTGCTGAAAAAGATGGGTAATGTAACAGTGAAGAGCAGTGGCGGCGTAACCGAGTTGCAGTTGTTTTCGCTCAACCACAAAATTGGCACTACTTATTGGAACCTAATCAGGCTTTGTGTAATAAGACTTTGTGAAGCATTGCAGGGCATAATCCCGAAAGCCGCGCCAGAAAATACGGATTAGACATTGCTTCTGCTGATATGATGGGTTTTAATCAATTCAG
>CACYPY010000066.1 GCA_902776415.1 uncultured Ruminobacter sp. | reverse complement strand
AATCTCCCTTTTCTCACGATAGATATGCGACATGCTTCCTCCTAAGATATTATAATAAAATATTATAGGACTTATGATTAACGGCGTCAAACGCTTTTTTGAAAATATTTTATTGATATTTATTAGTACGAATAAAAAAAATATTGTCAGTACAAAACCCTTGATTTGAGGGATGTACAGACAAAAAAATCCTCCCAAAATATTGAGAGGATGATGTCGGTACGGATCGTTAAATTAACGTTTTATGAGAAATTCTCGTATACAATGTAAATAATTTGTTTATTGTGCATTGAATAAAAAAAATGACCGTCGTACCGGGATATTTTGTGATGATTCGGTGGCACCGATCGTGTTTTTCAGGGCCGAAAGTTCTCCGTTCTTCTTCGGAACTTCCGGGGCCGGAGAAAGAACGGAGTCTGAATTTTATCTGTCAAAACGCAACGGAGTTCCGAAGCAGTTTATGTTTTTAAGAACTCCGTTATCCACAATGTGATTACCGTTTACGAAAGTATGCACCACGGAATTTGAAAAGGTCATTCCTGTAAACGGGGACCAGCCGCATTTTGAGGCAATGACGCTGGGAGTGACGCGTTCCGGCCTGGCGGGGTTGATTACCGTCAGATCCGCCCAGTACCCTTCTCTGATAAACCCCCGTTTCGATATATTGAACCGGATTGCCGGATTATGGCAGTAGCCGGTGACCACGTCCTCGATATTAAGCTCGTTTCGTTTTACCAGTTCAGGGTTCGGTGGCAGCCCCTACGGCCGGGTTGCATTTCAGGCGGTTACCCAGTCTCTGATACCAGGAATCACTGAAAAACAGGTGGTGGGCGCAGACCTCGCAGGTAATCTGTCTCCGGGAAACCGGCAATGCTGCCCAGGGTTCGAACAGCGGAAGCTCCTCGGCTGTGGAAAGGTGAAGCACGTGAAGTCTGGCCCCGGTTTCCCGGGCCAGCTCCACTGCCAGTGACGAGGACTTGAGACAGGCCTCCCGGCTTCGAATCAGGGGATGCATGGAGGCGTCCATTCTGTCACCGTATTTTTCCTGAAACAGCCTGGTGTTGCTGCTGATTATTTCATTATCCTCGCAGTGGGTGGCCACCGGAACCTCGGCGGATCTGAAAATGTTTCTGAGACAGTCCGCGTCATCCACCAGGAGGGTGCCGGTGGAGGATCCCATGAATACCTTCACTCCGCAGACATCCCGGGGATCCAGGGATTTGATTTCCTCCAGATTGTCGGGAGTTGCTCCCAGGTAGAATCCGAAGTTGGCAAGGGAGGATCTTCTGGCAATATCCTTCTTCCGGGCAATATCCTCCCTCGTGGTGGCCGGGGGTGTGTTGTTCGGCATGTCCATGAAGGAGGTTACCCCGCCCAGCACGGCGGCCCGTGCTTCCGATGCCATGTCCGCCTTCCAGGTGCTGCCGGGTTCCCGGAAATGAACCTGATCGTCGATGCATCCCGGAATGACGGTCAGGTTTTCGCATTCGATAATTTCGGAAGCCTGATCCGCCGGGATTTCGGCGGCAATGCGATCAATGCGGCCGTCCCGGATGAGCAGATCTCCCTTGAGGGTGGCCCCTTCGTTTATCATAGTGGCGTTTTTCAGTAATACGGAGTTCATTTTTTCAGATTCAAAATTCGGTTCAATTGGTCGGAATCAGGGATTTGCGATGGTGGCGGGAATGCGGCTGACGGGTACAGGGGAACTGTTCCCGCATTTCCCGAATCTCCCTTCGTGATTCTATCACACCACGGGAGATCCGGGATATGATTTCAGTCCGGAACCGGGAGCGTTCTTCCCGGAGCAGGCGCGGAATTACGGATCCTTTTACGATTTCGGCGACTGTCCCGGCGGCCAGGGCATCAGATCGAGCTCGAGAACCGTTTCGGAATATCCGGAGCAGCCTTCGCGGTAGTTTACTCTTGCTTCGTAGGATGCGCTTTCCTGATTGTACGATATGCGGTATTCGAACAGATGATTGTCGATGGTGAGCTCGGTGGTGATGTGCTGGTAATCTCCGCTCTCAATGAGAGTCCGGATGATTTCCAGGTGCTTTTTAAGTTCTGTGGCGTTCATGTTTTCTCCTTGCTGATGTTTAATGAATTATAAAATAAATACTAAGTTAATGCAAATAATTATAGATACAGGTATAAAATATGTTATAAACATAACATATTTGTGCAGATGTTCGCAGCTGATATTTGCCCTCTTTTTCTGATGGCTTTTCGGGCTGAAGCAACACGGCGGCGGACTTCTCCGTATCCCGGCTGTGCTATAATCACGGGGATTTCGGCACGGTGCCGGATACGAATTGTCCTCGGATACCCCGGGGAGTCCGGTTCTGACAGGTGATAAGGGAGCGGCTTATGAATGATTTAAAGAAGTACGGAGCATCCTTCGAAAAAAAGGATTTTGAGATTCTTGCCAGGGATCGGGTTTTTCAGGGGTATTTTGCAATTGATGCCTACAAGGCCAGGTACCGGAGATTTGACGGATCTGAAAGCGCCGTCATCACCCGGGAGATTTTCGAGAGAGGGGATGCGGCTGCCGTGGTTCCCTATGATCCGGACCGGGATGCGGTGATTCTCATCGAGCAGTTCCGTCTGGGGGCGGTGCGCGATACCGAATCGCCGTGGCTTCTGGAGCTTCCTGCAGGAATAATCGATGCCGGAGAGACTCCGGAAAACACCGTCATGAGAGAAATGACGGAGGAGACCGGGATTTCTCTTAAAAAGACGGTTCATGCTCTGGATTTTCTGACCACTCCGGGAGGATCCACGGAAAAGATTTTCCTTTATGTGGGGCTGGCAGATTCCTCTCTGGCTGCCGGCTATCACGGGCTTGTTTCGGAATCCGAGGATATCAGGGTGCTGTCCGTTCCCCTGGATGAGGCCCTGGCCCTGATCGATGCCGGGAGAATTCGGAATTCCATTGCCATTGTCGGTTTGCAGTATCTGGCGCTGCATAAGAGCAGCGTTTTGAGAAGTCTCGGGCAGTAAAACAGTGCGCCGGTCACGAATCTGATATTTGACAGGTGATTCTTCCGGAAAATGTGGGCCAGTCTGCAAACCCCCGATGAATAATTAAGTACAATCGGCAGGTTTGTTTCAGTCAGATAGTATATTTGTCCGGGCCGGCAGCTGATAATAATGTCCGGACAGGTTCTGTTTTCATAAAATGCATCATTTTACCCTCGACAGAGTGTCACTCAGGCCTGCCCGCGAAGACGGGGCTTTTACGGTTTTGCAGATTACGGATACCCATTTATTCGGGAAGCCGGGGAGTACTCTTGTCGGAATAGATACCAGGAAGAGTCTGGAGGCCGTGGCGGCTTCGGTGCGGGCTCAGAATATTCCCTTTGATTTCATTGTGACCACCGGGGATCTCTCTCAGGATTATTCCCTGGAGTCCTATACGGCCTTTCGCGATATCATGAAGGTGTTTCCGGAACCGCTGTTCTGGCTTCCCGGAAATCATGACGACGGTCCCCTGATGTACCGGGAGATGGCAGGTCTGGAAATCAGCATTGCCAGAAACATCATTATCGGCAAGTGGCAGTTTGTGCTCCTCAATACTCAGGTATACAACAACCCCATGGGCTGGGTTGTTCCGGAGCAGCTGGAGTATCTCAGGAGCTGTCTTGACATGCATCCGGATCTTTATACCGCAGTCTGTCTGCATCACAATCCCTTCGAGGTGAAATGTCTCTGGCTGGATGCCCATGTGCTGAAGAACCGGGACGATCTGGTAGGACTGATCTCGCGCTATCCCATGGTACGGCTGGTGCTGTGCGGTCATGTTCATCAGGAGCATGATTTCATAAGCGGCGGGGTGCGCTATATTTCATCTCCGTCCACCAGCATTCAGTTTGCTCCTTTGTGCGACAGATTTACCCTGGATACCCTGGGGCCGGGATGGCGTTATCTCCGGTTCACACCTGACGGGGGAATTTCAACATCGGTTTACAGACTGACGGGAGGGGAGTTTCTTCCCGATTTCACGGTGGGCGGCTACTGAGTTATTCATAAAAGCCCCCGTTTAGCAATGACAGAGGTGGAACATGCCAAAGGACACGGTTGTTTACATTCATGGTTTTTTATCCGGAGCCAAAGCCGAAAAGGCTCTATTGACGGAAAAGTTTCTGAGTCAGAATTATCCTCAGGCGGATTTTGTAACCGAGAATTTTCCCAACACTCCCCAGGAGGCCTATGATGCGGTGGATTCCCTGATTTCCCGGCTGGTTTCCGAGGATCGCCGCGTAGCCCTTATCGGAAGCTCCATGGGAGGTTTTTATTCCATAGGAATGTCCTGGAAGTACAATCTCAGAGCTGCTCTGATAAACCCCTGCGTTTTTCCCTGGAAGCTGATGCCGGCCCTGAAGGGAGAACATACCAACCCTTATACCGGAGTGAAGTTCGAGATCAATGATGCCTCCATCGAAGCGGTAAAAAAGCTGGCGGATCTGGTTAAGCCGGTTCCGGAAAGACTGGCCCTGTATCTGGAACGGGGGGATGAGGTTCTGAACGCAGCGGAAACCGCATCCTATCTCGGGAATGCCGCTCTGGTGCATATCGAGGACGGCGGCAATCACAGGTTCCGGTCATTTGAACTCTGCCTTCCCGAGATTGTCAGATTTCTGCTGAAAAATCAGCCCCTTTAAGGCTTTTTTTACACACAGCCGCGTGACTGATCTATAATAGGCGCATTCTCAATGCAGTCTATTGCTGGTATAATTTTGATGTCGGTATCTCAGGTATCGGCATCTTTTTTTTTGTGATTTTATGGTCTTTTTTGTTGTTCTGGTGCTGGCATGGTTCAGGAAAATGATGTTTATAACGGCGACTCCATCGAAGTTCTGGAGGGGCTGGAGCCGGTAAAGAGAAGAGCCGGCATGTATACGGATACCACAAGGCCGAATCATCTGGGCATGGAGGTTATCGATAACAGCGTTGACGAAGCCCTGGCCGGATATGCCGACAAAATCGAGGTTGTTCTTCATGCCGACGAATCCCTGTCGGTGACGGATAACGGACGGGGAATGCCGGTGGATCTCAATACCCAGGAGAACGTTCCGGGGATTGAGCTTATCCTGGGCCGGCTCCATGCCGGCGGGAAATTTTCTGCCAAGAACTACACCTATTCCGGAGGGTTGCACGGCGTGGGCGTCAGTGTGGTCAACGCGCTTTCCAGAAAGCTCCGGGCCGAGGTGCGCCGTGACGGACAGCTGTATGCCATCGAATATCAGAACGGCGATAAAACCCAGGATCTCCATGTTGAGGGCACGGTCGGACAGCGCAATACCGGAACCATGATTCATTTCTGGCCGGACCCGAAATATTTTGACAGTCCCCATTTCAGCTGTCATTCGCTGAAATCCCTCCTGAAGGCCAAGGCAGTGCTCTGTCCGGGCCTTGCCATTGTTTTTAAGAATGAGATTACGGGAGAAAAGGAACAATGGTGCTTCAAGGGAGATCTGTCCGGATATCTGGCGAATGAAATGTCAGACAGGGAAACAATTCCTGGCACACCTTATGCAGCACAGGTAAAAAATCCGGATTCCGAAATATCATGGGCGGCGGTCTGGTGCGATGACGGGGAGGATGCGGTTTCGGAATCATATGTAAATCTGATCCCCACCCCGCTGGGAGGTACCCATGTTAACGGTATGCGACAGGCCTTTACTGATGCCATCAGGGATTTCTGCAATATTCAGAATCTGCTGCCCCGGGGAATCAGTCTTACCCCTGATGATGTCTGGAGTCACTGTTCCTATGTGCTGTCCGTAAAAATCCAGGAACCGCAGTTTTCCGGGCAGACCAAGGAAAGACTAACCTCACGGGACTGCGCCCAGCTGGTCAGCAATGCGGTCAGGGACAGCTTTTCTCTGTGGCTTAATGCCAATACCGATGAAGCCCGGGCCATCAGCGAGCTGTGCATTCAGTCGGCTCAGAAGAGGCAGAAGGCTTCCCGTTCCGTTACCCGCAAAAAGGCGGCGGCGGGGCCGGCTCTCCCCGGGAAGCTTAAGGACTGCATTGCCACGGATCCCTCAAGGACCGAGCTTTTTCTGGTAGAGGGGGATTCGGCCGGCGGATCCGCCAATACTGCCCGGGACAGAGAATATCAGGCGGTGCTGCCGCTCCGGGGAAAAATTTTAAACACCTGGGAGAAGGACAGTGACGAGCTGTTCAGCTCTCAGGCCATTCAGGACATTTCGGTGGCGGTGGGGCTGGATCCCGGCAGCGATGATCTGTCAGGACTGAGATATGGCAAGGTGTGCATTCTGGCAGATGCCGATTCGGACGGACTCCATATCGGGACTCTGATTTGCGCCCTGTTTATGAAGCATTTTCGCAAGGCTGTGGAGGAGGGCCATCTTTATGTTGCCATGCCACCGCTTTACCGCATAGATGCGGGAAATGAAAAATATTACGCCCTGGATGATCAGGAACGGGACAGCATGCTGGCCAGACTGGAGAAAAAGAAAAAGGGACGGATTGAGGTAACCCGCTTCAAGGGACTGGGCGAAATGAACGAGGATCAGCTGAAGGAAACCACCATGGCTCCGGCTACCAGAAGACTGGTGCAGCTTACCTTAAGTGATGACAATCTTGAAGAGGTGAAGGCTCTCATGGACAAGCTTCTTTCGAAGGATCGGGCTCAGGATCGCCGGGAATGGCTGGAGGTTAAGGGGAACCTGGCAGATATCAGCGACTAGCTGAGGGGGGAGTATGGCCGAAGCCGACGGGCAGGAGAAAACCGAACAGCCCACCGAACGACGAATAGAAGAATCCCGCAAAAAGGGGCAGATTGCCCGTTCCAGGGAGATGGGCACCTTTTTTGTGCTGCTGTCGGGAGTGGTGGGGCTATGGCTGATTTCCGGAATGCTGTACCGCGCGCTTCTGGATGTGATTCACCGATGCTTTGTGATCCGGAAATCCGAGCTTTTTGATGTCACCGTCATGGAAAAGACCCTTCTGGAAAACGTCTCCTCGCTGGCGCTGCCCATAATTGTCATGTTTGCCATTGTTTTTGTGTGTGCCGTTATCGGCAGTATTGCCGTGGGCGGGGTGAACTTTTCGGCCGAGGCCATGGCCCCGAAATTCAATAAGCTTAACCCTCTTAACGGCATCAAGAGAGTATTCAGCTCCAACAGCGTGGTGGAGCTGGTGAAATCGGTGCTTAAGATTCTCCTGATATCCTCCTTCTGCTTTTTTCTGATTCACGGACGGCTGGAGCAGATTCTGAATTTTTCCACCATGGAGATCTCCTATGCGGTGCGGGAGGCGGTCAGCCTGATGTTCTGGACCATGCTTTTTATCGTATGTGCCATGATTCCCGTGGCCCTTCTGGATGCTCCCTACCAGCTCTGGCATCACAAGGAAGAGCTGAAAATGACCAAGCAGGAGGTCAAGGAGGAATTCAAGAATCAGGAGGGCAATCCCGAGGTGAAGGCCCATCTCCGGCAGATGATGTTTCAGATAATCAATCGCAAGATGATGAAGAAGGTGCCGGAGGCCGACGTGGTGGTTACCAATCCGACGCATTATGCGGTGGCTCTCAAATACGACCGGGAGGGCACCACCGCCCCGGTTCTGGTGGCCAAAGGAGTTGATGAAATTGCGGAAAAGATCAAGGAGATTGCCCGGGAAAATCACGTGATGATTGTCCCGGCGCCTCCCCTGGCCCGTTCCCTGTACTACACCACGGATTTTGACGAGGAGATCCCGCGGGGACTTTTTGCAGCCGTGGCCCAGGTGCTGGCCTATGTATATCAGATGCAGAACTTCAGGAAGGGCAAGGGACAGAGACCCCGCAGGCTTTCGGATGATTTGCCGATACCAGAGGATTTAAGACACTGAATCAGCGTTTTCGGCAAAAAGAAACGGGCCTCTTTTTTAAAAGGCCCGTTCTCATTTTTGGAATCCGTTGTCTTATTTTCCCAGATCCCGCAGCTTAACCCCGTTCATAAGATTTTTCTCCAGATGTTCCAGGGACACACCTTTGGTTTCCGGCACAAACATGATGATAAGGAATATGGCCAGAATCGAGCACATGGCGTAAAGGAGCATGGTAACATCGGCTCCCAGAAACGACAGGAGCGGCAGAAAGGTGGCTGCTATGGCCATATTTGAGAGCCAGTTGGCACCGGTGGAGCAGGTGATGCCGAAATCCCGTCCCTCGAGAGGCTGGATTTCTGAGCAGAGCACCCATACCACGGGCCCCGCGGAGAAAGCGAAGGCGATGATGAAGACCAGTACTGAAATAATGGCTGCCATGCTGTAATTGAAATGCATGAAGGCGGCAACTCCCGTCATGGCCATGGCCATAATGGAATATCCGGCTATGAGAATCGGTTTCCGTCCCCACCTGTCAATATAGGCGATGGCAATGAAGGTGGCCAGCACATTGGTAAGACCGATGGCAATGGTACCGACATTGGAGGCGAATTCTGAGGTATAACCGGCAGCCCTGATGAGCTCCGGGCCGAAATACATAATGATGTTAATGCCGCACAGCTGTTGCAGAAGCTGCAGAGTAATGCCCAGATAGACGGTTTTTCGGAAATTGGTTTTTTCCCGGAACATGGCAAAACCGCCTTTCCCGGTGTGCGCGGAGACAGTGTTTATGATTTCCTGGGCTTCGGCTGCGGCCTCCTCTTCGGTATTTCTGATTCTGAGAAGAGTGTTCCTGGCTTCTTCCGTTTTACCAACTGAAATCAGCCAGCGGGGAGATTTGGGCAGAAAGAAGACTCCGCTCAGGAAAATCAGGGACGGAATCAGGGTTACTCCCAGCATGGCCCTCCAGCTCAGTGAAACGTTCGGGATCAGAAAATTTGCAGTGATTTGCCCTTCGGCTCCGGTAAAGGTGTTATTCCGGATCAGGGTGTTGACAATAAAGGACGTGAGAATCCCGATGGTGATGAGCAGCTGATACATGGTGATCATGGTACCGCGGATTGATTTGGGAGCCACCTCCGAGAGATAGAGGGGAGCTGTGAATGAGGCCACACCGATAGAGAGTCCGACAATGATTCTGGCAATTATCAGCACTGTTCCGTTCCAGGCCAGGGCACACCCGAGAGACCCCAGAACAAAGCAGGAGGCGCTGATAATGAGGGAATATTTTCTGCCGAATTTTCTGGTCAGTCTTCCGGAAATCAGAGCACCTGCGGTGGCGCCCCCCATCATGGATCCCACCACCCACGAGATGACGCTGTCGCTGACTCCGAGATCCTGCTTGATAAAATCCTTGGCCTGGGCAATGACGCCGATGTCTATGCCGAACAGAAGACCGGCCAGCGCAGCCATAAAGCATACGAAAAATACTGTTTTTGATTTGCTGTTGATCATTGTTGATTCCTGTCTGAAGTTCTTTTTCTATTCCTCATTGTAAATCTTTCGGTCCGGTTGCGGCTGCAAAAGTGTCTGTAGTTGCCAGAATTGTCGTCTGAATCCGGTCCCGGCTTCATAAAAGCTGCATATTTGCTGCTGATTTATGAAAAGTTTCTGAAAACCCCTGATTCAGGTGCGTTTTTTATGGCGGTACTGCCCGGAGATGCTTGTATCCCGGCATGGCAGAAGCGCGAAATGACAGAATCCGGGTAATGATTCTGTCGTGAAAGTGCTAGGGATTTAAAAGATACAAAAACGTTTTCGGCTATAATGGAAACAGGGTGATTCCAAAGCTGGAATCATTGTTTCAGAGCTTGATAACAACGGGTTGAATGTTTATGAGTGAGTTAAAGCTGCCTCTGTTTAGCAAAGCCTCCGTTCTGGTGGTGGGTGATGTGATGGTTGATCGGTACTGGAAGGGGCCGGCTACCAGAATCTCTCCTGAGGCTCCGGTACCGGTAGTCCGGATTGTGGATCGGGAGGATCGGCCGGGAGGAGCAGCCAACGTGGCTCTGAATATTGCTTCCCTGGGTGCCGCATGCACTTTGGTGGGTTTTGTCGGAAATGATGAAAACGGCCGGCTTCTGAAAACCCGGCTGGAAAATTCAAAGGTCCGTACCTCGTTTGTGATTTCCAAAACCCTGCCGACCATCACCAAGATGCGGGTTCTCAGCGTGGGACAGCAGCTGCTCCGGCTGGATTTTGAAAAGGGCTTTCAGGGCACTGATCAGGCTCCGATTCTTTCCCGGGTCAGAGATGAAGCTGCCGGTCATCCGGTGGTGATTTTCTCCGATTATGACAAGGGAGCTCTGGAATCCGTTCGCAAGATGATTGAAATCGCCAGAGCTGCCGGAGCGAAGGTGCTCATTGATCCTAAGGGCACCGATTTTGAGAGATATCGCGGGGCTTATCTTATTACCCCGAATACCAAGGAATTCGAGGCGGTGGCCGGGCATGCGGAAAGCGAGCAGGATCTTTATGACAAGGGGCTTAAGCTGGTGAATCAGTATGATCTGGGAGCTCTTCTTATCACCAGGTCCGAAAAGGGCATGACTCTGATCAGGCGCGATGCCGACCCGCTGACCATCCCCACAGCGGCCAAGGAGGTCTATGATGTTACCGGTGCCGGAGATACGGTAATAGCTACGGTGGCGGCCTGTCTGGCGGCAGGAACCTCGCTTCCGGAAGCCTGTGCCATGGCCAACCGGGCCGCCGGAGTGGTGGTAGGCAAGATCGGCACCTCCACCGTCAGTGTCGAGGAGCTTAAAAATGCCCTGAACGAACAGTCGGAGCATATTGCAGGACTGGTGACCAGGGAACGGCTTCTGGAGCTGGTGGGACTGGCCCGGGCTCATGGTGAAAAGGTGGTGATGACCAACGGCTGTTTTGACATTATTCATGCCGGACATGTGGCCTATCTCAAGGAGGCCAAAAAGCTGGGAGATCGCCTGATTGTTGCGGTGAACACCGACGAATCCGTAGTCAGGCTCAAGGGGCCGTCCCGGCCGGTGAATCCCCTGGAGAACAGAATGGAGGTACTGGCGGCGCTGGAAGCGGTGGACTGGGTGGTGCCCTTCGGAGAGGATACGCCACGGGAGCTGATTTCGGAGGTTCTTCCCGATGTGCTGGTGAAGGGCGGTGATTACCGGCCTGAAGAGGTGGCCGGCGGTGCCGAGGTGATTGCCAGCGGCGGAGAGGTCAGAATACTTCCCTTTAAGCCGGGCTGTTCCACCACCTCCATCATCAATAAAATTCGGAATAATTCCTGATATCCGAAGTTTTAGTCCCCCCCCAGTGAAACCGTTCAGGCGGTTTCACTGTTCCTCAAAATAAGTCCTTCCTGCGGGAGGGATTTTTTGTGCCCCGAGGAAATCAGGTCTTCGGAAAAACAAGAGCTCCCGCCGAAAACGGCCGGAGCTCTGATGTATGCCCGGAAACCCAAAAAAGCTTCTTACCAGGATTTAGACACCCGATCCAGCATGTCGTAAAGTGCCATGGCCAGACGATCCTCTCCGAAAAAGTTTCTGATGGCGGGGAAATCCTCCACGGTGGCAGCATAATAATGCTTTTCCTCGCTGTCGATCATGGTCATGCGCTGACACACGAACTTGTCGTTTTTGGTCTTGAAAAGCTTCAGATATCCGAGACGGCGATCGTCCTTGTTCTGGCGCTCCTCCACATTGCAGATCTGCCAACCCTTGAAATTGATGTCCATTTTGCCGTCGCGCTTTACAATTTCATCTTCGGGAATGTCGGAAATTTTTTTGCACAGGTCGGAACGCTCCTTGATAATGGCATTCTTATGATCTTCTTCGGTAACCTTGATAAGCCCCTTTTCCTCGGCTCCGCTGCCGCCGATTGCACTTTTGATCTTGTCAAAAAATCCCATTTGCTGTCTCCTCCTGTGTCTGTGTATGTTGCTATATTAAATGTTATTGCCCCGGAAGGGTATTTTTTGAGTAAATTTTGTGAAGTAGCGATATGCCCGAACCGTTTACAGCAAAAACGCCTTCCGGATTTTCAGAATCCTGAAGGCGTTTCCTTTCCGGTTTTCCGGATTTTCTTCCTGCGAAGATGCCAGTGTCAGCGCATGAGACCGGCATTGATGAGGTTGATATCCTCTTCCGACAGGAGTCCCGCAGTATGTCTGAGATTTACCCAGCTCATAATGTAGTTGTAGCGGGCATTTGCCAGATTGCTTTTGGCATTATAGAGATTTTTGGTGGCATCAAGAACATCCACAATGGTACGGGTTCCCACCTGATATCCGGCTTCAGTGGCCTTGAGGGCGCTTTCTGCGGAAACCACACCCTGCTGGTAGGCCTTAACGGTCCCGACAGCGGCGGTAATGTTGTTGTACTGGCTGTAAAGGCTGTTCTGAACGGAACGATGCGTGCTTTCCAAGTCTTCCGAAGCTGCAATATAGCTGGCCTTGGCCTGTTCCACTCTGCTGGATACCGCGCCTCCGGAGTACAGCGGCATGTTGAACTGAATGCCGACAGTGCCGGAATTAATGGTCCCGTCCTGACGGGCAATCGAGTTTACCTTGTAATCAGTATATTCTGAACCCAGGGAGCCGACAAGGTCGAGAGTGGGTTCATGTCCGGTCTGTGCCAGGGTTATATTTTCCTTGGCAATTTCCTTGGCTATCATCTTGGACTGCAGGCTGAGATTGTTCTCTTCGGCGGTTTTAAGCCAGAATTCGGCATTCCTCTTTACTCCGGGGGTGGTAAATCTGCTGATATCCAGTTTAGCCAGATCCTTATGGGAGGTGCCTGTTATCTGCCTCAGATTTTCAAAGCTGTTTGCCACATCGTTTTCGGCAATTATTACCTGAGCGGTGGATTGGTCGTAGGCGGCCTGGGCTTCCTGAACGTCGGTGTTGGCGATAAGACCGACCTTGAATCTCTGATTTGATTCGTCAAGCTGGCGCTTCAGAGCTTTCTGGTTTGCTTTGGCGTATTCAAGGGAGTCCATGGCGTTCAGCACTCCGAAATATGCGGCGGCCACTCTTTGAATAAGATCCTGACGGGAATTGTTGTATACCAGATCCATCTGAGTTGCAGTCTTTTGGGCAATGCTGCTCCGGATAAAATTGGAATGTCTCCAGATGGCCTGTTGCAGGGATACCGAGCCTCCTGCCACAAAGGCAGTGCCGACATCGTTTTTGTTTGTCTTGGTATATGTAGCGCTGCCTGAAAGGTTAATCTGGGGAAGATTGGCGGCATCCGCTTCATTTATGGCAGCATACGCGGCATCTCTCTCTGCCTTGGCTTTAAGAATGACCGGATCCTTGGTCTGGGCAAGATTGTAAACATCGATGAGATTGTCTCCGAGGGCACAGGAAGCTGCAGAACCGAAAAGTATCGCGGCAATAAATTTGAGACGCATAGTAATCCTCGTAAGCATAGTTATAGAAAACAGCGGTTATTATATCCGCAAACATCGTGTGATGGCGTACGGAGATTATTCAAAAATGCGTGTTTGTTATGTCTTCCTCACGGGAGAAGCGGTAATTACATGCATTTCCGCAATTGTGACAGCAGCGCGCAAAAGTATCAGACAAAGAAAAAATGGAAACGCAAAAAAAAGAATCCAAGGATTGGTTAAAAATTCGGAATAAAGGAAAACAAAGAACATGAACCGGAATCGGATTTCATGGTGGAGCTACGCGGGATCGAACCGCGGACCTCTTGCATGCCATGCAAGCGCTCTCCCAACTGAGCTATAACCCCTCAACGCCGCTAATGATACATGAGCCGGGAAACCGTGTCAAATATTTTTTTAATTTTTTTTAAATTTCCTGTTACATCCCGGTTTGATTGGCCGGAATTGGTGCTTTTTTCACCGTTTTCAGTGATATTTTCCGGATCTGAGGAAAAAAAACGGGAAAACATGGATTGATCCTGTTTCCCCGTTATGCTCTTTCGCTGTAAGACTGCGGAATCAGTTCTGAGCGGCACCGCTCCGAAGATAGGCTATGGTTTTTCTGATTCTCTCAAAGGTTTTTTCGCGGCCTACGAGCTCCATGGTTATTCCCATTTCCGGAGACACTCCGCGGCCGGTTACGGCAAGTCTGAGAGGCATGCCAACCTTTCCGAGCCCCACATCCATATCGGTAGCAACGGTTTTAAAAGCCTCTTCGATATTTTCCGCTTTCCAGTCGGTAACCGCCTCAAGCTTGGCCAAAGAACGTTCCAGGGCCTCGGCGCTGTTTTCCTTGAACCATTTTTTGGCAGCCTTGGGTTCGTATTCGGTATAGTCCTGATAGAAGTAGACGGAATTTTCGGCCATTTCCTTCAGAGTTTTGCATCTTTCGGCCTGGGCTCTGACGATATCGGTAAGTTCAGGTCCCTTGCTGTAGTCGATTCCGAGGTGTTCCATCTGCCATACCAGTTCCTCGGCAACTCTTTCAGGAGGGAGAGTCTTGATATAATGCTGGTTCATCCATTTCAGCTTGTCGGAACTGAATGCCGAAGCGCTTTTGGAGACATTTTCCAGAGCAAAGAGGTCAATCATTTCCTGAAGGGAAAAAATTTCCTGATCGCCGTGTCCCCAGCCCAGCCGAACCAGGTAGTTGATGAGGGCTTCCGGCATAAAGCCGTCGTCCCGGTACTGCATGACACTGACAGCGCCGTGTCTCTTGGAGAGCTTTGCGCCGTCATCGCCGAGAATCATGGATACATGGGCAAATTCGGGAACCGGGGCGCCGAGAGCCTTGTAGATGTTGATTTGTCTCGGGGTATTGTTGATATGATCCTCACCGCGGATAACGTGGGTGATTTTCATATCCCAGTCGTCGATTACCACGCAGAAGTTATAGGTGGGGGTGCCGTCCGTACGGCGGATTACCAGATCGTCAAGCTCGGCGTTGTCGAACTCGATGTCGCCCCGAATGAGATCGTGGAATTTTACCTTGCCTTCCCTGGGATTTTTGAAACGGATGCAGTACGGTTCATCCGGAGAGTGCTCGGAATGATCTTCGCGGCAGTGTCCGTCATAGCGGGGCTTTTCGCCTTTTGCCTGCTGTTCCTCACGTACCTTGTCCAGGCGCTCCTTGTTGCAGTAGCACTTGTAGGCAAGCCCCTTTTCCAGAAGCTCGTCAATAACCTGATTGTACCGATCAAAGCGTTTTGTCTGATAGAAAGGACCTTCATCCCATGTAAGTCCGGTCCATTTCATGGATTCGATAATGGCATCGATTGCCGGCTGGGTTGAACGTTCGCGATCGGTATCCTCGATTCTCAGAACGAACTTGCCGTGGTGATGGTGCGCATACAGCCAGGAGTAAAGAGCGGTTCTGGCACCGCCGACATGGAGATATCCGGTAGGACTTGGAGCAAAACGGGTTCTAACTTCCATTTCTTAAAATTCCGTAAGTGTGTTGGATGTGAATGAATCACGATAATATACAGGGTGCATTTTAACACTCCGCAAGGCATTCTTTAAAGACAGAATCATTACTGGGGTGTGGATAAAAAACTTTGGTTTTTATAGATATGGTGATACAATGCTACTGGGGCAATCAGGGGGTTGTATATGCCAAAATCTAAAGATGAGATCG
>CACYPY010000065.1 GCA_902776415.1 uncultured Ruminobacter sp. | reverse complement strand
CACCCAGGTGCGGGAATGCCGCTACGGCGAAGACATTTCGCTTCCGGGCAAGCTGATTCGCTTTGCGGTGGTTATCAGTGCCGAGGACAAAAAGGTGGCTCTCTGGAAACGTGAGGACTGACGGCACGTATCAGGGATACACATCCCGGTATCAGCCCCGGCCAGGGGATCCGTTCCCGGAGATTATTTAAGGAGCTCCTTGTAAAGGGACTGCTCCTTGGCAATCTTTGAAACCAGGGCTCTGGTTCTCATCACGTCGTTTTTATTCCTGCAGACTCTCAGTGCGGTATTTGCATTCATCATGGCCTGTTCCCAGCGTCCCCGGTACTCCATAAGTTCGGCGTTTAGCTGATACATGCTGCAGGTGTCCTTTTTAAGACGATAGGCCTTCATCAGAAGCTCCTTTCCCACAACGGAATCCCGGGAACGGTTAAGACGTCTCAGCACCTGAATGGCACTGTCGGGCTGACCGCTTTCCAGGTAGGACTGCGCCAGATTCACGGCCACCACTTCGTTATCAGGATGCTTCCTTAACTGCTTTTCCAGCATTTCCGCAGCACTGGCAGCTTTGCCGGAAGCAATCAGGTAGTCAGTCATGGTGTCAATGATAAAAAGATTGGAGCTGTATTTCCGGTTAAGAACCTCCAGAGCCTTTCCGGCCAAAGCAAGATCCTTGCTGTCAGTCGCCACCAGTGCCAGAAGATACCATGCTCCGTAATCTTCGGGATTCCCCCTGACACGTCTCTCGGCCTCACTTTTGAGGTAATCCCGGGGAAGCCTGCTGTATCTGGCCAGAATGCGGCTTTTGGCAAACTGATAGTCATCGCTTTCGTAGTACCTGTTCTTCTTAAACTGCCGGGCCCGGTTCTCGGCATCGGCCACGCGCTTTTCGCTGAGGGGATGCGTCAGAAGCATTTCAAAGGCCGGATTAACCTTATTGTCAAGAGTTCGCAGTTTTCTGAACATTCCCGGCATTCCCTCGGGGTTAAAGCCGGACCGGTACAGCAGATCCACTCCGATTCTGTCTGCTTCCTCCTCGTTGCTGCGGGTATAGTTTATGGATGTCTGCTGCACCCCGTTAATCGAAGCGGAAACGGTAGCCATGGCCAGGGCCGGATTCACCACTCCCAGAATAAGCCCTCCGAGCATTCCCAGAATACCGGCGGTCTGGGCATCGCTCTGGATCTCAAGACTCCGGGCCAGGTGTCTCTGGGTAATGTGCGTCATTTCATGAGCCAATACTCCGGCAAATTCGCTCTCCGTATCGGTTACCGCAATAAGGCCGGTATTGACCATAATCTTTCCCCCGAAAAACGCTGCGGCATTAACCGAGGAATCCTCAACAAAAAATGAATCAAAGGGGTATCTGACACCCTGGGCCTGAGCAGCCATTCTGCCCACAATGCCTGTAAGATATTCACCGAGAACCGGATCGTAAACAATTGGCAGCTGGGATCTGGCAACAATCATAAAGTACTGCCCCAGTTCCTTTTCCTTTTCAATGGTCATTCCCCTGACACCGGCGGTTCCGATGTTAAAATCAGAGCCTCCCGCACTTCCCGACGCCAGAAATCCGGCAAGGAGAAGCATTTCCAGAGATTTTCGCAATTTCAGAATCATAAAGCCACCATGAATGTCCGCGAATTCCTCACAAAGGCCTCCGTTCCTGTTAAAAAAACTCTGACAACGCCATGTCAGGAAATGGAGAACGGAACGGCAGGATCTTCCGGAAAGCCGGGAAAAAATTACTCCGGCATCTGAATTCCATCATCATTAGATAGAGAAAACTTTAAAAAGGTTCGCCGGTTGTTCACATTCTGGCAGCCCCGTCAGGAAAGCAGAAAAAACTGAAGCAATTCTCCGAACCGCATTGTCACTCATTCCCGCTCCCCCCTTCCGGAACGATTTTTCACGGAATCTTCCGGAAAAAAGCTTCCTCCGGTTCCGGCTTTCGGAAAAGCGGATACCGGCTTCCACATTAGCACAGCAGTCTGCTTTGTGGTAGCATATCAGTATATTTCTGGTCTGATATTTTAAAGAAGTGAAATATGTTTGAGTTCATCAGAAAGTGGTATTACCGAAATCTTTCAAATCCGCCCAGCGCCGTGCTGCTCCTTCAGTTCATAACCATTTACCTCCTGGTTTACTACGGCAGCGGAGTTTTCGGACCGCTGATTGCCGCCCTGGTGCTGGCCTTTATCTTTGAACGGCCGGTATCTTTCATGGTGAAGCACGGCATCAGCCGTACCAAAGCTGCCTCAATCATCATGATGATCGCCCTTCTGGTTGCGGGCGGAATCGTGTTTGCCGTGGCCCCTCCTGCTGTAAAGCAGCTTACCACCATGACCCAGAAGATCGGAATTGCCATTAATAACAGCAATACTCCGGTGCGTAACGAGGTCACTGACAGCGACGGCGATCGCGGGAAAATTTTCTCCCGATCTGAAAAGATTCTCCCGGAGAGCAGTGCCGGCGCAAAAGAGGCCCCCGAAATGAAAGAACTTCCGGAACCGGAGTCTTCTGATGAAGCCATAATGACTCCGGACAGTGTTCAGAATTCACAGGAGCGGATTTCGGAAGAATCGGCCACTCCCGTTTCGGAGGCAGCCCCGGAGATTTCCGAAGCACAAAGGGAGAACACTCCTGATGCACTTCCTGAGAACGCAATCCCTGAAAACAGTGTCCCTGCAAACACCATTCCCGAAAGCACCGTCTCCCGGAAAGACAGTACCGCGCTTCAGAAAAACGCTTTGGACGCCCCCGACGGAAATGCCGTAAAAGCAGGAAATCCCGAAGCTCAGGATTCCGGTGAAGGCGGCGAAGAAGCGACAGCCGACAGCAAAAAAGCAGCCCGGGATGAAATTGACAAAGCCGAAAACAACAAGGCCATGAACTGGATCACCGAACAGTTCAACAAAATAAGGAGCAAGCTTCCCGAAAGCTATCAGAACATCGTTACCATCGATCAGCTGAAATCAGTGGTGGACTACCTGGAAGAGGGATTCAAGAATCTCATTACTCCCGCCATCAAGCAGATTGCCCCGCTGTTCATGAACACCATGAGCTTTATCACGGTCTACGTTATCATCGTGCCGATATTTTCCTTCTTCATGCTCAAGGACAAGGATCGCCTGCTCGGCATCATCGGGCATTACTGTTCCGCCTATGAGGAAGTGGCAAACTTCTGGAAGGAAATCAACAGGCTCATCACGCAGTACTTTATCGGAAACATTATCCACATAGCCATTGTTGCCGTAATCAACGGCATGTTCCTGTGGATAATGGACCTGAACTACGCCCTCCTCCTGGGAATCGGTGTAGGTCTCAGCGTGCTGGTACCCTACGTGGGAATGGTAATCATAACTGTCCCCATAGTCGCCGTGGGAATCATGCAGTTCGGTCTGAGCGGAGATCTGGCCATCCTCCTGACCATCTATGCAGTCATTCAGCTGGTGGATGCCTATGTCATTACCCCGATGCTGTTTTCGGAAACTCTGAACATGGATGCCTTCTCAATTCTGGTGTCCGTGTTTGTATTCGGGGGAATCTGGGGCTTTTGGGGAATTGTGCTGGCAATTCCGCTGGCCATCTTTGTAAAGACTGTGGTTACCATGTGGCCAACCAGGGAACTTCCTGAAAGTCCGCCCCCGGAGGAACTGCCGCCGCCGGATGCCGTTCAGAGCTGACGCAAGGGAGTCCCGGGAGAGAATTCCCGGAGCCCCTGTCCGAATCCGGGGCTTGTTATCACACATTTCCGGCCTGTTATTCTGCTCCTGAACGAACAGAATAACAGGCCGGATGACACCGGAAAAACGGGAAAAACGGGAAAGACGGGAAATGTAAAACCTCAGAAGAACAAACGCAGTTGCAGCAGAACGAAGAATTTCAGAAGATATTCACAGAGACTCGGGAATTATCCGAAAAACACCACAAAATAATCGGTTCTTCGGAAATTTCTGCAGGCGGTTGATTTTTAACCAGTGTAATGTACACGGTATCAAACAGTTCCGGATAAGCCGGGAATAAAACGGCCTTTCAACGGGTGGATTGAAGAATCGAAAAAGTTATTGATTGAGGAGGGAAGCCGCCTTAGGCGACTTCCTGTTAATGACTGAAGGGGATTCTCCCCTTCACCCCTTATACTGCCCCGTGCAGAAATGATATGAGGATTAGAACCGGAAAAGACTGACAGAAAAGACTGACAAAAGGAGGCTTGAAGAAATAAAAGTTGCGGATCAAAAAGGCTTTTTCCCCTGGAATCGCATCGACAAAAACATCACCCCAGGGAGAACAGCCATGTTCGGTTCTGTCACGATTCCTGCAATGTTACCCGGTTTTGTTCAAAGTGTATTCCTGCAGGAATTTCCTTTGAACCAAATAATCTCCGAAAACGATGATCCTTCGGGAATCTGCACGGTAAAGTTCATAGAAGCCATCAAATACGCCCATAACCAGCGGGAGAAATTCACCGGAATCCCGGATGACGGCACTATTCCGGATAACTTCTCCGGATAACTTCGCGGCCGAGAGAGCTATCCGTGATTTTGCTGTTTCAGGACATTCAACGCCCGGCGGTTTTGCATCCATTGCGGAGACCAAAGCTCTTGCCATGTTCACGTCATTTCACAAGATCTGCAAACAGTACGGGGTTAACCTTAAGGCACTTGCAAATTTGACAATGACCACCGTCGTAAGTAGAATCTGCGTGATTGCCGTTAAAAAAGGGCACCCCGGCAAAAGGCAAAAACACAGCCCTGCTGAAATATTTTTAAAAGAAACGCAAATAAATCAAAAAGCGACGGGTACAGTATAAAGTGAAAACTTATCTGAAATGCCGACAGCAGTGGCATTCCATGAAGCCCCATGATTATAAAATAATACGATTTTCAGGAATTTTCCGTTGCCACGGCGCTGTTTAGTTATGCGCTGATTCACACAGAAGTATTTTGATGCTCGTCCCTAAAGAGTATTGGAGTAAACGTTTTGAGCTCATTAGTCAATTTTCCTATAGCCATAATCGGTGTTGCATGCCGTCTTCCTGGCGGTATCCGCTCTTTGGACAACCTGTGGTCAGTTATTTCACAGAAAAAGGATGCCGTAACCCGGATTCCTCCCGAAAGGTGGGATACATCTCTTTATTTGCATCCCCGCAGAAATATGCAGGGACGAGCTGTTACCGACTGCGCCGGCGTTATCGACGGTATCTATGATTTTGATCAGTCATTTTTCGGCATTTCCCGTACCGAAGCCGAAGCCATGGATCCGCAGCAGAGGATTCTTTTGGAGCTCACCTGGGAAGCTTTGGAGGATGCCGGAATTATTCCTTCGACGCTGTCAGGCTCCGATACTGCAGTATTTGTAGGAGCTGCCTCCACCGATGCAGGATCCATTCATGCGGACGATATCTGCTCCACCACCCCCTACAGCATGACGGGAACCAATCTCAGCATAATTTCCAACCGCATCTCCTATATCTACAATTTTCACGGTCCCAGCATGACCATCGACACCGCCTGTTCTTCGGCCATGCATGCCCTGCACCAGGCCTGCCAGACGCTGGCCTCGGGCGGTGCCGGCATGGCTGTGGCCGGCGGCGTAAACGCGCTGTTGTCCCCTTATCCTTTTGTGGGTTTTTCTCAGGGACATATTCTTTCTGCCACCGGCCGCTGCAAGGTGTTTGACGCCTCCGGCGACGGCTATGTCCGGGCCGAGGGCGGCGGCATCGTGCTGCTCCAGCCTCTTGATGAAGCACTGGCTCAGGGCCGTCATATTCACGGCATCATCCGCTGCATCGGCATCAACAGCGACGGCCGCACTCAGGGCATTGCCCTGCCCAGCGAGGAAGCCCAGGCAGATCTGCTCCGGGAAATTTACGCCACAGCCAATATCAGTCCGGACAGACTGGCTTATGTGGAAGCTCACGGCACGGGCACAGCAGTGGGAGACCCTATCGAAACCTCCGCTCTGGGACAGGTACTGGGCCAAAAGCGCCGGGATCCTCTGTGGGTGGGCTCCGTCAAGTGCAATCTGGGACATCTGGAAACCGCCTCCGCCATGGCCGGTCTCATGAAAGCGCTGGCCGTGCTGAAGAAACGCCGCATTCCGCCGCAGATCCATCTCAGTAAAATCAATCCCGCCATTGATACCGAAAAGCTCAATCTGCGCTTCCCTCTGAAGGTGGAGGATCTGCCGGAGGTAGACGGGCAGCCCTGTATCGGCGTCAGTTCCTTCGGTTTCGGCGGAGCCAACGGACACCTGGTTATTGAAGCAGCCGCACCGGTTCAAACGAAAAAAACTGTTCAGACCGAAGTGCCGCCGCTGTTTCTGTCCGCCAAAAGCGAAGAGAGCCTCCGCATGCTGGCCGATTCCTATGCCCGGAGAACAGAAGCCGCTCCCGGGGACTACTATGATCTGGCCTACGGAGCTTTTTACAAAAAAGAGCTGTTGCCCCTGCGTCTGGCCGTGGAAGGCAGCGATCCTGCCGCCGTGGCCGCTGCGCTGAAGCAATTTGCCGCCGGAGATGAAAAAAGCGCCGGCGGCGCTGTCACCGGAGAGGCGACACCGCCGTCCCCGCAGACAGTAAAAACAGCTTTTGTATTTTCCGGAAACGGCGGGCAGTGGGCCGGCATGGGCAAAACCATGATGGAAAATGCCGCCTTCGCCGCCAGGGCCAAAGAAGTGGCCGATCTTATGCTGCCGCTGTCCGGGGTGAATCTCCTGGACCTGCTGAATAATGCCACCGCCGAAGACATTGCTCATACGGATATCGCCCAGCAGCTCCTCTTTCTGATTCAGGTGGGACTCTGTGCCGCCCTTGACGAGAAAGGCATCCGGGCGGATGCCGCATTCGGACACAGTGTGGGCGAAGTTGCTGCCGCCTGGTATACCGGCGTCATGTCTCTCAGGGAGGCCGTAAAGATCATCTACTACCGCAGCATGCATCAGGAAAGCACTGCGGGAGCCGGACGCATGGCCGCCGTCAGCATCAGTGCTGAAGAGGCCCGGGAATTAATTGCACGTTTCAGTGGAGTGGAACTGGCCGGCATCAATTCTTCAGATGCCGTCACCCTGAGCGGTGATGCCGCCAGTCTGGAAAAAATCGGTGCCGAACTTAAATCCCGCCGGGTATTCTTCAAAATGCTGCCGCTTAATTACGCCTTCCACAGCGCGCGCATGGACACCATCCGCGAGGCGCTGCTGGAAGATCTTAAGGATCTGGACACCGGAAAACCGAAACTGCATTTCATATCCTCTGTTACCGGAAAGGAACATCTGTCCGGATGTCCGGCTGCCTACTGGTGGGATAACGTGCGGAAACCGGTAAACTTCAGAGAAGCCGAACAGACGGCCATCACCATGGGCGTGCGGCACTTCCTGGAAATCGGCCCTCACAGCATCCTGCTCAGATACCTGAGAAGCGGCCTTGACAAGGCTGACTGCGCTGACGGAAACGCCGTGGAGGGCTGGGTAGGCGGCACTCTTACCCGCAACTCCGGCACGGAACAATTCAGCGCCGCCTGGAAATCAGCATGGACTCATGGCTGGCCGGCAGACCTGTCGAAACATTTCCCGACCGCAGGGAACGATATCAGTCTGCCCTCCTATGCCTGGAACAATATTGAGTGCCTTGTCAGTCCGACTCCGGAATGTCAGGGCTTTGTGCGCAATGCTGCGGATCACCCTCTTCTGGGACGCCGTCTCCACGGCCAGAACGTCTGGGAAAACACCGTGGATCTGGAAAACTTTCCGTGGCTCAGGGATCACAAAATCGGTGATAACGCCTACTATCCGGCAGCAGCCTTCCTGGAAATGGTGACAGCCGCAGCCTGGAAGGTCTCTCAGGAATCCGCCCCGGCAGCCGTCTGCAACACGGCTATTCTCCGCCCCGTGATCCTCCGGGAAAACCAGCCGGTGGTACTGCGCACCACAGTGGATGCCGCTGACGGTGAAATCCGCGTGCAGGCGCGCCCCTTCATGCAGGATGAACCCTGGACACTGCATGTTAAGAGCCGCATTATCAAAACCGGTGCTGCATCTCGTACCATCTCCCTCATGGACACCCCGGAGAAGTTCGGTGAGGCGGTAACCTCTCAGGAGATCTATGACGTCACGGTAAGGGTCAACATGGGATTCGGTCCGGTATTCAGGAGGCTGGATTGCTGCTGGAAGCAGGGAGAGGAAGTGCTGTCCCGGTTCAAACAGGAAACAGATACTCCGGCATGGGCCGGCGGCATGCTGATACCGCCTCCGTTGCTTGACGGCGGCATGCAGAGCATTTATGCCGTTATTTCCGATGCCGAGAAGGAAAGACCTTTCCCCCGGCTGCCCTACTGGTTCGACAAATGCATCCTGCTGAAACCCGGGGTACCCGCCTATGCCATGGCGCGCAAGTTACGTTCCTCCCGGTTTACCACCGTTTGCAACGTGTCTCTTTTCAGCGATAACGGCCAGGAGCTGATGCGCCTGGAGGGATGCCGCGTGCGCATCGTGGAGCAGCTGGCTGCACCGCGTCCTCAGGAATACGCCACTTTTGCGGTTCCCCTGCCGCATCCGGAAAGCCCCGCTCCCCGGAATTTGCCTGATGTGCAGGTTCTGGCAGAAAAGCTTACGAGCCATGTTGCCGATCTGACTGCCGATGCCGGCTGGCGCCGTTACTGCGACGAAACGCTGCCGCTCCGGGAAATGGCTGCGCTGGCTCTGATTCATGAACTGGAAAACCGCGAAGCTGATCTGACGCAGGCAGAGCTTGCGGTTCATCTGAGACAGTATGCCGCTGCAAAACAGCATGTTATAGACACCGGACTTCCGCCATTTGCCGACATCTGGCGCACACTGATCTCCGAAGATCCCCGGAGTTCCGCCGTGAATTTCCTTTTGGCCAATTCCCGGAGAACGCTCCTGGAACAGGAGGAACAGTTGCCGGCAGACAATCCTGTCTGGGCAGAATACCGCCGTCAGGAGTACAAATCGGACAACCGCCTCTGCGGTTACGCCCTTAACGAAATGTGCCGCAATATCCCCGGGACGGTCTCTCTTCTGGAGATAAGCGCCACTCCTGCAAGTCTCGGCCGGCTTATGAGCCCGGAACTCAGAACCCAGAGAAGAATTCTGACCGCCCCCGGGGAATCGGAAATGCAAATCCTGCGGCAGGCCGTTCTGAGCGCAGACAGATCGGCGGGCGACGCTCCTCTGGAAACTTCAGCGTGGGATTTTACCAAAGCTGAATGTCCGCATAAGGCTCATGCCGCTGTGGCCTTTCACTGTCTCCATCAGGCGGATGACATTCCGGCGGTGCTCCGTCGCTGCCACGATGCGCTTCACAACAACGGCCTCTTTATCATGGCGGAACGCGAGCCGAATATTATTGACGATCTGCTGTTCGGTCAGGACCGGAACTGGTGGGTATCAGCCAGTGATAATTCGGGATCGGTATCCCGGCTGATGACGGCCGATGAGTGGAGCCGGGCTCTTAAGGACACCGGATTTTCGGATGTGACGGTTATCCGTCCTGATGCCGCCGTTCCTGACTTCATAATACTGGCCCGGGCTGAAGCCACTGCATCCCCGGCTCAAAAGCCGGCAAATCCGGAGGCCCTGTGGCTGCTCTGCTCTGACAGCAATACCCCTTCAACGGTTCGCGAGCTATTAAACACACTGGAGCAACAGGTGTCTTCCCGCGGTGATGAAGTCATCAGACTGACGGCCGGCGATAAGCTGAGCCTGGAAGGCGCCGCCTGGCAGTGCCGTCCCGACAGCGCCGCGGACTGGCAGGCCGTATGGCAGAATCTCGCAGCCCGGGGACTGCCGCTTAATGCAGTGGACGCTGTTTATCTCGGCGGTGACGGGCTTTCTCTCACAGCCGCTGAGAATCAGTGCGCCGTTCTGACCGAGCTGGCCCGGGGCTGGTACGCTGCCGGCCGTCCGGCTGTCACCCTCAGAGTGCTGACAGAGCAGGCTCAGAGCTGTCCTGACAGCTTAGACTCCGGGCTCCGGCCTGCCCAGGCAGCGGTTATCGGGGCTGCCCGCGTGCTCATGAACGAAATGCCGGGTCTGGAAACCGCCTGCATAGATCTTCATTCTTGCAGTCAGGACGCCGCTGACAGGGCTCTCATTGATGCGGCGCTGACCGAACTGATTCACCCCTCGAAGGAACGGGAAATTATTCTCAGCGGGGATCGCCGCTATGTACTCCGTTCCGAAAACACGGTATACCTCTCACACAATAAAACCGGCAGCACCTGCCGTCTGGAATGCACGGCCCCCGGACACCTGGAAACACTGCGCTGGGAGCCTGCGGATCTTGCAGAGCCCGGACCGGATCAGGTCAGAGTGGCTGTTCGGGCCGTAGGACTGAATTTCCGGGATGTGATGTGGGCCATGAATATGCTTCCCGAGGAAGCTCTGGAGAACGGCTTCTCCGGTCCCGGGCTGGGCATTGAATGCGCAGGCATTGCCGATGCCGTGGGATCCCGGGTTACCGACATTGTTCCCGGACAGCGGGTGCTCTGCTTCGGTTCGCAATGCTTTGCCGGACATGTGGTAACCTCGGCGCGGGCTGTAACTCAGATCCCCGAGGAGTGGAGCTTTGCGGACGCTGCCACAGTGCCGGTAGCCTTCTATACCGCCTGGTACGCTCTCAGCCATCTGGCTCATATGCAGCCGGGGGAACGGCTCCTCATCCACGGCGCCGGCGGCGGCGTGGGGCTTGCCGCCGTTCAGATTGCAGCCACTCTCGGACTGGAGGTTTTTGCCACCGCCGGCAGCAAGGACAAGCAGCATATGCTGCGGCTTTTGGGCGTGGAGCATATTTATAATTCGCGTTCATATTCCTTCCATGATGAAATTCTTGCTGACACCGACGGTGCCGGCGTGGATGCGGTGCTCAACTCTCTGGCCGGAGAAGGCATAGATCAGAGTCTGCGCCTGCTCCGCCCCTTCGGACGTTTCCTGGAACTGGGCAAACGCGATTTTTATGCTGACAACTCCATGCGCCTCAGACCTTTCCGCAACAACATCAGCTATTTCGGCATTGATGTGGATCAGCTGATGAAGGAACGGCCCGAACTGGCCCGGCAGGTGTTTACGGAAATCATGGAACATTTCCGGAACGGAGAATGGAATCCGCTGCCATACAGCCTGTACGAGGCCGGAGAAGCAGAACTGGCCTATCGCACCATGCAGCAGTCCCGTCATGTGGGCAAGATCGTAGTGGAGCCGCCTGCTGTAACTGCCGGAGCCGCTTCAGAGCCGCACTCGGCGCTGCCGGTCAGCTCATCAGGATCCTACATTGTCACCGGCGGTCTGGGGGGATTCGGACTGGCCACCGCCCGGCATCTGGCAAACCGCGGCGCCGGAGCTCTTGTTCTCCTGAGCCGGAAGGGCAAAACCGCCGCTAATGCCGCAGTTCTTGATGAACTGGAGACGCTGAATCTTCCGGACGGCGTTAAACGCCCGGTAATAGCCCTGGCTCAGGACGTTACGGATTACAGCGGCCTTTCGGAACAGCTGGATGCCGCGCTTAAGGATCTGCCGCCTCTTAAGGGCATCGTTCATGCTGCGGCCGTGCTGGATGACGGCATGCTCACTGACATGACACCGGAACGCTTAAAGAAGGTAATGCGGCCGAAACTGGGAGGAGCCTTTAACCTCCACCGCTACAGTCTGGACAAAAAGCTGGATTTCTTTGTCATGTTCTCATCAGCCACCACGCTCCTGGGGAATCCCGGTCAGACAAATTACGTGGCTGCCAATATGGGACTTGAAACTCTGGCTGCCCTGCGCCGCGGCATGGGACTTCCCGGAATCGCCGTGGGCTGGGGCGCCATCGGAGACACAGGCATGCTTACCAGAGACAGCCGCGCCATGGATTCCCTGAGCCGGGTAACCGGCATAACTCCTCTCAGGGCTGCACAGGCTCTGGAAGCTCTGGAGGATCTCAAGGATACCTGCAGTCCGGCTCCGGCTCTCCTGATTGCCGACTGGAAACGGCTGTCCCGCATGCCACTGGGCCGGATGCCCCGGTTTGCCGCCCTCCGGGTTGACGCGGATGACAGCGAGGACGTTTCTCTTTCCGACATAGTGAAGAATCTGCCGCAGGACAAGGCCATGATGCGGATCACCGAGATCATTACCTCCATTATCGCAAGGATCATGGGTGTTCCGCCCGCCTCGGTTAAAACGGGCACTCCGCTGTCCGGCATGGGCATGGATTCCCTGATGGCGGTTGAAATGATGGTAGCCATTGAGGATCGACTGGAAGGAAAATCCATCGTCGGCGGCATTACCGCAAGCTCCAGCATTCGCGATGTGGCAACGCGAATCTATGCCCTGCTGAGTAACGGCGACGAAGTCAATGATGTCCGCAGGGCTTTGGAGACCAAACACGGCATTACCATCACTGACAGCCTGGCAAACAAAATCAGAAAAGAAGTCGGGATTTAACAAATGAACGAAGATAAAAAACGTTTTGGCATGAGCAAGGCAGACAAGGAACGCCTGCTGGCCGCCATGCGCAGTCAGACGCCGGTCGCTCCGGAACAGCGCCGCACCGCCCGTCGAATCATTGCTCCGGAGCTGCTGCGTTTTGATACCATGCCCGAATACACTGAGATCCAGGTGCAGAAGGCGGTAGGCAAACAACTGGGGCTTGATGATGTCTACTATATGCTGCATGACGGTCTGGCCACCAATCATACCAGCATAAACGGCCGTGATTTTCTGAACTTTTCAACATATGATTATCTGGGACTTAACGGAGATCCGCGGGTACGCGAAGCGGCCATGGCGGCTGCTGAAAAGTACGGCATGTCCGCCTCCGCCAGCCGGCTCACCGCCGGAGAGCGTCCGCCCCACCGGGAACTGGAAGCTGCCATCGCCTCTCTGTGCGATACCGAATCCGCTATCTGCTATGTCAGCGGCCACAGCACCAATGTGTCTACCCTGAACTGTCTGTTCGGCAACCGGGATGTAATTTTTTACGATGAGCTGTCCCACAACTCCCTGATTCTGGGAGCCTCCCATTCCGGCGCCGCCCGCTACTCCTATGCCAACAATGACATGGAGTCTCTGGACAAACTGCTGGAAGAGCACCGCTACAACTATCAGCGGGCCATCATTGTCACCGAAGGCCTGTTCAGCATGGACGGCTGTCTGTGCGATCTGCCGCGGCTTTTGGATCTGAAAAAGAAACACGGCTGCCTGCTGATGGTAGACGAAGCCCACTCCATGGGCGTAGTCGGCCGGACCGGCTCCGGCGTGCGGGAGTACTTCGGAGTGCCGTCCGATGCAGTGGATATCTGGATGGGCACGCTCAGCAAAACCTTCTGCGGCTGCGGGGGCTACATCGCCGGAAAATCCGCCCTTACGGAGTTTTTGAAATTCAAGTCCCCCAGCTACGTTTACAGCGTGGGCATGCCGCCCGCCATGGCTGCCGCCTCACATGAGGCTATCCGACTGATGCTGGCCGAACCGGAACGGGTAGCCCGTCTGCACCGTAACGGCAGTCTCTTTGTATCACTTGCCAAAGAAAAAGGACTGGACACCGGAAAATCACAGGGATTTTCTGTGGTTCCGATTATCACCGGTGATTCCATCTGCTCCTGCCTCTGCTATCAGGAGCTTAAAAACCGGGGCATTCTGGCTCTGCCCATCATCTATCCCGCAGTTGAAGAAGGCAAGGCCAGAGTCAGATTCTTTATATCGGCCATGCACACCGAAGAAGATATCCGAACTGCGGTGAATGCAATTGCGGAAGTCCTGCCCGTCGCCCGGGAGAAGGCTAAATCCTATGCCAAATGAAAAGCGTTCGTTCCTTTTTCTGCAGGGCCCGCTGAGTCCTTTTTTTCGGAGACTGGGACAGGCCATCGCCAGAGAAGGAGCCCAGGTTAACCGCGTCAATTTCTGCGGGGGAGATGTGTTTTACTGGCCCCGGGGCAACACCCACAGCTGGCAGGGACATATGTACGAATGGCCCCAGTGGGTTGCCGAACTCATGAAACAGTACCGGATAACCGATCTGGTGCTCATAGGAGACTGGCGTCCGCTGCACCGGGAGGCCATTTGGCTGGCAAAATTTCAGGGTTGCCGCATCTGGGTTTATGAAGAGGGCTACATCCGTCCTGGCTATATCACCCTTGAGGAGGGCGGCGTCAATGCCTATTCACAGCTTCCCCGTTCTCCGGAGGACGTTCACAGGAGAGCGCTGGAAATTGCCGGAAAGCGTCTCTGGGAACCATCAAAGGCAGCAAACCCCATGCTGGGCCGCATACTTAAAACAGCCTGGAATCATGTGGGAAACGTGGTACTGTGGTCACTGTTTCACCGATATCGCACTCATCGTCCCTACAATATCGGCCGGGAACTCATCGGACATATCCCCCGCCTGCTGAATCGCTCCAGGCGTCGCAGGCACGGCATCTCCGTCACCAAAGACATGCTGTCCGGACACGCTCCGTTTTATCTGATGCCCCTCCAGCTGGATGCGGACTCCCAGGTACGGCGCCATTCTCCGTTTACCGGCATGCTGGAATGCATGGCATTAGTCATAACTGATTTTGCCCGCAACGCTCCTAAAGACACCTTCCTGGTTTTCAAAAACCATCCTCTGGACAACGGACTCCGCAATTACCGCCGCTATATGCGTTCTCTGGGACGCGCCACCGGATGCTCCGAAAGGCTCAGGTTCGTGGAGGAGATAAAATCCGGCGGACTCATTACCAAAGCCCGGGGAATCATTCTCTGCAACAGCACTGTCGGGATGATGGCGCTGCTTAAAAACAAACCGGTGTATTGTCTGGGAGAAAGCATTTATGCCATGCCCGGACTTGCAGTAAACGAGAAACAGATGCCCCTTGCCGAATTCTGGACTGCCCTGCCCCCGCCGGATAAAGCTCTCCGGGATGAGTTTTTTCAGGTCATCAGGCATGATGCTCTTATCCCCGGCAACTTTTATTCTCCCGAGGGCATAGATGAAGCCATCGCGGCCTCCCTGGAACGCATGGGATTAACCGGGGATGCAGCCGGAAAAACTGAGGAGATCACCAATACCGTTCCCTCCGGCAATTCTCCGGAAAACAGCCCCTCTGCCGCTGTTCCGGAAGCAAAGGCGGCCCCGGAGGCTCCGACAGACGCCCGCCCGGCTGACAAACAGCCTGAAGAGCAGGCAGAGCAGCCAACCGGCAAAACAGAAGGAACCTAAGAATGATGAACGAGCCTGTATTCCGGCCCTGCGCCGAGGAAGATGTCCCGGCATTGGCTTCCCACATAAGAGAGGTATCTCCCGAAGTGGTTGACACCCTGCTCAAGGGACTGCTGCCGGGCATCAGCTCCACACACATCCTCACTATGGCCCTCAGAGACAAAAGCACCCACTACAGCTACCGCAACTGCGTAATTGCGGAAATAGACGGCATTTTCTCCGGGCTGCTCTTCGGGTATCCGGCTGAAGAGCACACCATTCCCCCTCTCATGGAACGCATGGTGCCCTCATCACGCCTTGCCCCATTGCGGGAACTACTGACCATGAGCGTTCCGGGAAGTCTTTACATCAATACCCTGTGGGTAAATCAGGAGATCCGGGGCATGGGGATGGCCGATGCCCTGATAGACTATGCCCGCTTCTGGGCGGAAAGTCTCGGCAAAAAGTCCCTGAGCCTGTTCTGCTGGCGGGACAACGAAAGAGCCCGGGCCTTCTATCTTAAACAAGGGTTTATTCCTGTACGGGAAATAACTGCCAAAGCGCCAATCACCGAGGTTCACGAAAGCGGAGACCTCTTTGAGCTCAGGCTTACTTAAGAACTATACATGAATGAAATTCTGTGGTGCGGCATACTGCTGCCAATGGCCGTAATCGCGCACAGGCTGTCCACGGCACGGCCGCTCCCTAAAAGGCCGGCCTTTGCAGACCTGGCTGCCTGTCTTGTTAATGCCTGGTGCTTTGCGCTGCTCTGGTGTCTGAGCGGCCGGATACTTTTTACCGTAACTCTGACGGTCATGCTCACTCAAGCCCTGTGGATCGCCAATAAAGCCAAAATGAAGGCTCTCAGAGATGAGCCTTTGGTGATAACCGATGTAGCTCTGGCCTGGCAGGTCATCCGCTTTCCGGGACTGTATCTTCCTTTCCTGCCCTGCAAAATCCTGATCCCCGGCGGCATAATCTGGAGCCTTATGTGCCTGGCTCTGTGGATCTTTGGAGAACCCGCGGAGGCGGCATACGGCTGGTGGATCACAGTCGCCCTGCCGCCGGCTCTGCTGCTCCTGATACATCTCTGTTCACCGCGGCTTGGTGATTATCTGCTATCTCCCTTCCATCTGAAATTCGATCCCAGACTTGATGCCGAAAAGTACGGCCCCCTGGGAGCGGCCATACTGCATCTTATCTGGCATATCAGCCATGCCCCTGTCTCAGGCACGAACACGAAAATCAAAGCAGGAGAGATTCCGGAACCTGTCATTCCCCCGGTTTGGGGAACCTCCTTCCGGAACCTGCTATCAGCCCCTCCGGGAGCAACAAATCTCCCCAACATCTTTCTGGTGCAGGCGGAATCCTTCTGCGATCCCCGGAGATACTCTTCTGCCGTGCCCCGGGATCTCCTGAAAAACTGGGATAACCTGACCTCCCGGGGGCAAAGCGGCGCATTCCGGGTTCGGGACTTCGGGGCTTATACCCTGCGCACCGAATTTGCCGCTCTCACCGGACTGCCTCCGGAAGCTCTGGGCACCTATGCCTTCTATCCTTATCTGGCCGCCCTGAAAACCCCTGTCTGGTCCATGGCCTGTTACCTCCGCAAGCTTGGTTACCGCACCGTCTGCCTCCATCCTTTCCACCGGGAATTTTTCTTCAGACACCGGGCTATACCAAATCTGGGGTTTCAGGAATTTGTTACCATGGAATGTTTTCCGAAAAGGGATACCTGCGGGCCCTACATCAGCGACAGGAGCGTGGCGGATGCCATGACGGAGCTTATCAGTGAAAACTCACAGCCGGTGTTCTGCTTTGCCATTACCATGGAGAGTCACGGCCCCTGGCTTCCGGGACGCTTTACAAAGGAATTTCCCGACGGAGACGCCCCCAAAATCCCCGGACTCTCAGATCCGGTATGCCGCTATCTGGTTCACGTTAAAAATGCCGATGCCATGATGGGGATGCTGGCCGAAGGACTCTCAAAAGCGGAAAAACCGGGGATAATGGCACTGTACGGGGATCATCTTCCCAATCTGCCGGATCTTATTACCGGAGGGGAGACTGCTACCCCTTATATCGTCTGGAGAACAGATGGAACTCCGGGCATCAGCATCAAAAAGGATATTCGGCCAGAGGAAATCGGAGGAGCCATATTTGCCGGCGGATGGAAATAAACCGGGACATTTCCCCCCTTTTTCAGGACAGGGAACAGCCTGATAGCGGCAAAGGCTGTTTCTGAAATGAAAGAAGTGCCGGAACTTCTCAGGCCGGAACATCTCAGGCTATAAAAAAAGGTTCTTCGGAAATTTTGGTTCTTCGGAAATTTCTGCAGGTGGTTGATTTTTAACAAGTACGATGTATCCGGTATCAAGCAGGGTTCTGGATAAGTTTGAAGAATCGAAAGTTATTGATTAAGGAGGGAAGCCGCCTCAGGCGACTTCCTGTTAATGAATGAAGGGGATTCTCCCCTTCACCCCTTATACTGCCCCGTGCAGAAATGATATGAATGGTTGGAACCTCCGAAGAGATTAAAGCCATATCCGGGGTACCAATGATGGGGAGTATTTCTTCCTGAAGATTATGGACGCTTCCCGTCATGGCATGCTAAAAAATGAATCATACAGGAATTTCCTTTGAGCCAAAAAAGAAAACAGCCATTCCGGCAAAGCTGAATCACGGGCCTGTTATTCCGGTTTCCTGTTATTCCGGTTTTGAGTCATAAAATATGTAAATGGTCTGAAATGATTGCCGTAAGACCAGCCACATCCCTCAACCAATCCCAATGATCCCGATTTTGTTATAGTCCGAAAACAGATGTTTTCAGGATAGTCTTCTGACACACTTTTGCGGGACATACCCTGATATTAAAATCAAAGGCCCTGTACCCTGCCCGCTATTTCTCGGAATTTCTGCCGAACAGACGATCCAGCACCAGATTTACCAGATTTTTGGTAACCCCCTTCTTGGCGGCAATGCTGGTTTCGTCAATAAGATCCACTGCCCTGACCGCATCCCTGATATTGTTAACCCGACGGCAGATCTGTTCAGCCCGGGATTCCGGAAGAATGCCGCCCTTGGCCTTTTCCCGTCGCATCAGCATCTCAGGGTACATTTCCGGAGGAATGCAGTCAACTGACAGCGTAACTCCGGAAGAAAACCGGGAAATAAGATCCCTTTTGGCAAAACCGGATTTTGTGGGGGATCCGTGAGAAGCCACCGCCAGAAAGCCGGAAGGCTCGCCCAGCCAGCGGTTGTAAAGGCTGAATATTTCCGCTTCAAGATCGCTGTTTCCGGCAATGGCGTCAATATTGTCCAGAAGAATAACGTCATTGCTTTCCACTCCGGCCATCATGGTATACATGGAATCCCAGTCAAACTCGCTGACAATGGCCATATCCAGAACCGTGGCATGCATTCCCATGGCTTCGGCACGCAGGGTAGCTCCCTTTATAAGATGGGTCTTCCCGCTGCCGGAGGGACCGTAAATTTTTCACCATCGTAGCCTGCCTGTCCTGTGACAGCTTAACGTTCTACCACGCCTCCGCCGGTATGAAGCCTGTTGTTCGGATTGGGAGCACCGCCGGAATCGCGACGATAGCGTTCCCGAATCTCCTTGGCCGCTTCATCGTAGGACATGCCGCTGTTGTCCTGGGCCGTACTTCCCTGCCTTGTATTGCTGTCGCGGCTGCTTCCGGAACTTCCCCCTGAATACTGGGTGCCGGAACTGCGACCGAAGGCCCTGGGATTATACAGATAAACATACTGGGTTCTGTTAACAAGCACCTTCTCCTGAGCCATAACCTCTTCAAGAGACATATTCTTGTCAGGCTTGAGGGCATAAACCACGTCTCCGCCCTTGACCTCCGCAATGCTCACCGACTGAAAGCCCCTGTTATACAGATCTTCCTTAATCTGTTTCATTATGGAAAAGTTCACCGCGCCCTGCACCAGAACCCGGTAGGTGCCAGAGCATCCACATGGGAATATCCCGGAACACCGTCGGCATCGCTGCTGTTATCACGGGAATTCCGGCTGTCACGATCATCCTCTGTGATGACATTCTTTTTGGAAAACAGCGCCGCATTATTCTTGAGATCCTGATAAAAACGCACCGCCACCTGCGACAGACTGCCGGATACGGAATTTGAAAGCACTTCGGATTTCTGGGCGATATTCACAATGTGGTAGGAAAACTGATACGGGCCGCCGGCTTCCGGACTCAGAACCCCCAGAAGAGCATAACCAGAGCTGTACTTGACAGAAGCGCTGCTGGCCTTTCCGGCATCGGAAAGCATCACATCCGAGGTGCTGAGCGCCGTCATGTCGTCAAGATCAAAAACCGGCACCAGAAGACTGACACCGTTTTTGGTGCCGGCATTCCTGAGCTCCTTCAGAAACTGATCCTCGGTATCGGTAATGAAGGAAGTTTTATATTTCTGCTCGCCCAGATCATCGTTTTCGGGAAGTCCCAGAAGCACCCAGGCTACCAGAGGCTGGCTGAAGCCCTTCCATACAGAGATCTCACCCTTTGAAATCAGCCGTTTTACCTTGGCCTCGTCAAAGACCACAATGTATTCCGAACCGTCCATGGAAATATCCTCGGAGGCAATCAGGGACGGAATGTTAACTCTGAGAGAATCGGGATCCGTGGCGCCGCTGCTGACCTCGGTGACCATCTTTTTAAAGGCTTTGGAATACGCCGCATCATAGTCACCGTCAAAAGGAACCTTATAGGTGTACCCGGCAGCCAGAGAGACTCCGGATAATCCCAGAAGGGAACAAAACAACGCACTTTTGAATGAAATGTTCATAGCTCTGCCGACAGTTAGTTTATCTGACTCTGTTCCGTAAAAACCGAAATAACACCGGAACAGCACTGTCATCCGGCCATGAAATCCGGCGGCGCCGGACAGACTTTACAGAACAAAACCCGCCTCATTATAACATTTACGGTTTGAGTATCAGAAAAATATCCCCTGCCGCCCGGAATAAAATTGTATCCAGGTCGAAAATCAGGCCGGAACCGGTACGTCAGAAAGACCGGGAACCTGGCATGGGCAACCGAAAGGAAAATTCCATCCGAATACCAAAAACCGCTTTATTCTGACAACCACGGCTTATTCTGACAAATCCGGCTTATTCTGACAAATCCGGCCTGAAAAATTATGATTGAGAGGGAAGACGCCTCCGGCACTTCCCGTTAATAACTGAAGGGGATTCTCCCCTTCACCCCTTAACTGCCATGTTCAGAAGCAGATTCGGGAACGGGAGTCATTTGAAAACAGCAAACATGCTGTCAGAGCCAATACCCCATGAAGCAGCTATCGCCATTGCTCCTGCAGCCCTTTTCCAAAGCAATGCCGGTAAGCCTTTTCTGATAATTCGGGATTTTTTCAAAAATGTGATCTGCCTTGATAAAAAACAGGGCTGTTGTTAAAATGAACAAAATTTTTCAGCATCTCTTACGAGGCAGATTCGGTAACATATGGATAAATTAAGCTACAAAGAGGCTGGTGTGGATATTGACGCCGGCAACGCACTTGTGCAGAACATCAAAGGCAGCGTAAAGTCAACCACCAGACCGGAAGTAATGGGCAGCATCGGAGGTTTCGGAGCTCTCTGCGGAATTCCGGCACGCTATAAGAATCCTGTTCTGGTATCCGGGACAGACGGTGTGGGTACCAAGCTTCGTTTAGCCATCGACTTTAAAAAGCACGACACTGTGGGAATCGATCTCGTGGCCATGAGCGTCAACGATCTGATTGTTCAGGGTGCCGAGCCTTTGTTCTTCCTGGACTACTATGCCACCGGCAAGCTTAACGTTGACGACGCCACTAAAGTCATTGCCGGAATTGCCGAAGGATGCAGACAGTCAAACTGCTCCCTTATAGGCGGCGAAACTGCCGAAATGCCCGGCATGTATCACGGCAACGATTACGATTTGGCCGGCTTTGCAGTTGGTGTTGTTGAAAAGGACGAAATCATTGATGGCAGCAAGGTTAAGGCCGGAGATACCGTAATCGCCCTGGCCTCCACCGGACCTCACTCCAACGGCTACTCCCTGATCCGCAAGGTGCTGGAAGTATCCAAGGCTGATCCCTATGCCAAGCTTTCAGACGGCCGCACCATTATTGATTCTCTTCTCACCCCCACCAGAATCTATGTAAAGTCTGTTCTGAAGCTTATGGAATCCGTAACCATTCACGCTCTTGCCCATATTACCGGCGGCGGCTTCTGGGAAAACATCCCCCGCGTGCTTCCTGAAGGTACCAAGGTAGTGTGCGATTCCGCCACCTGGACCTGGCCGGAGGTTTTCAGCTGGATTCAGAAGAACGGCAATATTGATACCCACGAAATGTATCGCACCTTTAACTGCGGCGTAGGCATGATCTGCGTTGTTAATAAGGAGGATGCCGAAAAGACTGTGGAGATCCTGAATTCCTGCGGTGAGAAGAGCTGGATCATCGGCTCCATCGAAAGTGCTGCCGCCGACGAAGAGCAGGTAGTTATCAGGTAACAAATGACTAATAGCTGACACACGGTTACGTGAATGAAAACAAAGGGGGCTCATAAAGTCCCCTTTTGTTATCCGGCTCCAAAACAGAATAAACCTGCGGAGAATCGTTCCTCAAAAAACACCGCTCACTCAGCTGTTACAGCCTGTGTAAAAGCAAGGAACTGTTAAAAAATTAAATTTAATTTTCTTGCTTAACGGGAGCTATGACATAGTTCCACTCTCCGTGCCAGTCGTCCATGGTGAGATTTATCCCGC
>CACYPY010000064.1 GCA_902776415.1 uncultured Ruminobacter sp. | reverse complement strand
CGGAATGATCAAGAATCTTGATGATGACAGCATGACACCGTATCCTGTTCTTTTACGTCCAAGACGCTTTGGGAAGAGCACCTTTGTTCAAATGCTTAAGTGTTTCTACGATATTTCCTATGAGAACCGATATGAGGAACTGTTTTCCGAAACTGCCATATATGAGGAACATCTGAAAAGCCACAACAAATATCATGTGCTGGATTTTGATTTTTCCCTGGTAGGCACCCTGAGCAATACCGTAATGTATGACAGTTTTTTTTCGGCAGTGGCTGTCGGCATAAACGATTTTAAGAATAGATATCCTGATTTCGTTTTTAACTATGACAATCTGGATAAGTCAGATTCAGTTACCCTGTTCAACAATTTCATTTCTGCCTATATCAGCTATTCCAAAGAAAGCAGACTTTATGTAATGATCGATGAGTATGATAATTTTGCCAACCAGATTCTGTCTCAGAATTTTGAACTGTTTAAAACGATTACCGGTGATTGCGTCTTTCTCAAAGAGTTTTATGCGGCAATCAAGGCAGCAACAACAAACGGCATCACAAAAACCTTCATTACGGGGGTGTCATCCGTATCACTGGATTCTCTTACATCAGGGTTCAACATAGCGCTGAATGTTACTTCTGATGAATGCTTTAACGAGTATGCCGGATTCACTGAGGACGAACTAAGAAAGCTCATTCAGAAAGCATCGGTGTAACTGCGGATGAAGTAATTGCCAGAATGAGACCTGTATATGATGGCTACTGTTTCAGCAGATTTGCAAAGCATACGTTGTACAACTCATCCATGTGTTTGTACTATCTTGGAGAAATGAGCCGGGCTAAAAGCGTTCTCGCTCCTGAAAAATATCCTGATCCGGCATCGGATCATGACAGTTCAAAGCTTCAGCAGCTTTTTGAAATTGCCGAAGACGGCTTGTCAGACAACATTATAGACACCTATCTTGCGGATGAAACGTTCTATCTTGGTAATCTTGCTCAGAACATCAATTTAAACAAAGCGGCCAAATATAATGAAGAGCAGCTTTTGTCCATGCTGTACTATCTTGGTTATCTAACCATTGATCCCGCGTTATCGGATCAGGATGGCCTTTCATTGAAAATTCCGAATAAATTCATGTCAAGGCTCTTTGCTCAGTGCACTGCAAACCTCAAGTTAAAGCCCAGCGCCATCTTTAAGGAACAGAAACTGGATATCTCCCCTCTGCTTGATGGAGCTTCTGATATTTCGGCATTTGCAGATTCCTGCACCGAATTTTTAACCGCCATCTTCACCAATCAGGTTCTTACCCAGATGAGCGAAATGGCGCTTAACCTGACGCTTCACACAAAACTGAGCTCCATGAGAGGAGTCATTGCCGAACTCCAGAAATCGTTGCGGGTTATCGGCCAGGGCGAAAAGTATGCGGATCTCGTGCTTACGGTAAACAAGGGAAAGCGGAATGAATGCATTTACCTTATAGAGCTCAAGTACGCCACCAAAAAGGAGGCAGCGGAAATAAATCTTGAAGATCTGCGAGATGAGGCAATAGACCAGGTAAATTCCTATAAAAACGCCATTGAATTCAAAGACAGGAATGTCAAAGCTTATGCCATGATCTTTTCCGGATCAAAATGCGTGTGCTGCACAGAAGGAAACTGAACTGAAAGTAATGATTCCTCAACGAGCCTTGCTGGGACTTCATTGAGGAAGTTTTGGCATCGAACATTACTTGCTTTCACGGGGTCCCTGAGATTGCGACGAAATGATGACGATTCTTTACGCCCTTGCGTCCTTTCTTCAAAGTCCCGGATTTCCCTCTGGATTCTGAACCTGTTTGATCAGATGGTCTCTCTGCTGCCGTCTGCAGCTTGTATCTAATGTTTGATCATGAGATATTTTCGTGATAATACAAAGATTATAAAACAAGTACAAATTATCACAAACTATCTTATGTAAGCAATTAAATATTAGGTCTTTAGTATCATTTTATGGTTGTTGGATTTTTAAGTATGAATTGCTCTTTGACTTCAGCAAACTAAATCTCACGTCTTTGTCCCATAGTATTCTTTAACTGTTGATATTTGTGGTAAAACCCTTTAACATCAAGAGGTATAAGGTATTGCATATCACGGTTATCAGACGTATGAGACGATAAATTATGCACATATATGTTTAGATAGTGCAAAAAAGTCGGATATGATTTCTGAACGAAGGATTCATTATGTCAGAAAGAGATGTCAAATTATTGAATTCCCCCTACGGCGAGGTTTCATATGAATTATTTCGTGAGCTCAAAAGAGCCTTTGCAGATAAAAGCGGAATGATTGAGAAACTGGATGATATCAGTATGACGCCCTATCCCGTTCTTCTGCGGCCGAGAAGATTTGGAAAGAGTACCTTTGTCCAGATGCTCAAGTGTTACTACGATATCTCCTATGGGAACAGATATGAGGAACTGTTTTCCGGAACTGCTGTCTATGATAAACATCTCGAAAGTCATAACACCTATCATGTTCTGGATTTTGATTTTTCCGGGATTTCCGGTAATGATGTTCAGACATTGATCTCAGGTTTTATTATGGCTATTAAAACCGGTATCAGCGATTTTAAGTATCGATACGGAGACCTTAGCTTCGTCCCGGGAAAGGAAGATGCAAATACACCTTCGAATCTTATCAAGTCTTTCTTCAATGCATATCGGGAGTACCCTTCAAAACAGTCACTCTATGTAATGATTGACGAATATGACAATTTCGCCAACAGCGTGCTCTTCCAGGATTTGGAACTGTTCAAGGCAATTACCAGCACCGGAGGTTTTCTTAAAGACTTCTATGCAGCAATTAAGGCGGAAACCAAGAACAGGATCGCCAAAACCTTCATCACCGGTGTGTCATCCGTCTCTTTGGATTCCCTTACATCCGGATTCAACATTGCGCTGAATGTTACTTCGTATGAATGCTTTAACGAATATGCCGGTTTCACAGAGGACGAGCTTAGAAAACTCATTCCGGAACTTGTTGATATAGAAAGCATCGGCGTAACTGCTGACAATGTTATTTCCCGAATGAAGCCGGTATATGACGGCTACTGTTTCAGCAGATTTAAAAAGCAAACTTTGTACAATTCATCCATGTGTCTGTACTATCTTGGCGAAATGCGCCGGGCCAAAGAATTTCTCGCTCCTGAAAAATATATGGATCCGGCATCGGATCATGACAGTTCAAAACTTCAGCAGCTTTTTGACATTGCTGAAGACGGTCTGGCAGAGAATATTATGGACACCTACCTTGCCGAGGAGACGTTCTATCTTGAGAATCTTGCCCAGAACATCAATTTAAACAAAGCGGCCAAATATAATGAGGAACAGTTGCTGTCCATGCTGTACTACCTCGGTTACCTCACCATTGATCCTGATTTATCGGATCAGGACGGCCTCATTCTGAAAATTCCGAATGCTTTCATGTCAAGGCTTTTTGCGCAGTGCACGGCGGATCTCAGGTTAAAGTCAAGCAGCATATTCGGAGAGCAGGAACTGGATGTATCCTCCCTGCTTGACGGTGCTTCCGATATTTCAGTCTTTGCAAATTCCTGCACCGATTTTTTAACGAGCATCTTCACCAATCAGGTTCTTACCCATATGAGCGAAATGGCGCTTAATCTGGTGCTCCACACCAAACTGAGCTCCGCAAGAGGCATTATTGCTGAACTCCAGAAATCTCTGCGGGTTCCCGGCGAGGGCGAAAAGTACGCAGACCTCGTGATTACCGTAAACAGAAAAAAGAGTAATGAATGCATCTATCTTATTGAGCTCAAGTACGTTGCAAAAAAAGATGCTACGGAAGCGCACCTTGAAAGTCTGAGAAATGAAGCAATCAGACAGGTAAATTCCTATAAAAAAGCCATTGAATTCAAGGACAGGAATGTCAAAGCTTATGCCATGATCTTTTCCGGATCGGAATGTGTGTACTGCGATCGAGGAAACTTAACTGAATGAGTGGTGGCTGGTAAGCAAGCACATTGAATGATTATTGGCCACGCCAAGGTACCGGGGGTTTTTGTCTTCGATTAATATCCCCCAACCTTTCAAAACTTACCGGGCGTCGGCCTTTTTTGAGTTCATCAGTTTTCTCTTATGCTCCAAACGCTTTCTTCTGTCTTCAACCTTTTTTTGGCTGTTCATCCGTAAGTTCAGGACAATCTTCATCAGGAACCACAGGTCTGTCCTTTAGGGCTTCGAGCATTGCTACCTGTTCTTTAGTCAAAGGTTTAGAAAAATCAGGTTTATGCTTAATGATCATAATACTTCCTCATGATGTAAGAATATTCAGATGATTATCTTCTGACATTTCTTCCAATTCTGATAAATCATGAACAGTACCGCCGGAGGTCTCTATTTCATCAGCGGCGCGCTTCAACCGTTCCATGTTTTCTTCAGAATAGAAAGGATCAGCAGATCTTTCAAAAGGGATGCGTCGTTCATGTCCGACTTTGCGAGCTTCTTCTGCTCCGTTTTTGTCAGCGTCATTTATCTTAATGTTTATCTGAGGCATGCCAGCCACCCTGAAAAATAATAAATTCACATGTAATTGCAGTACTTAATCAAAATCCCAGGTTCTTCCGGGAAGCTTCTTCCGAAGGAGCTCCCTTGCCTTTGCCGCTCCTGAAACAGCCCTCTCGAGACTCTGACGATACATGACATCGCCCTTCTCAACAACCTCAAAAAGATGCTCCTCGGCTTTATGAAAATATCTGAGTGCTTCCGCAGAATTCTGATCTGTTCCCAGGCCCTCAAGGCACATATGAGCCAGCCGGAGGTAGACAGGTCCGGAGATCCGTTTACTGGTGTTTTCCTTAAAGCCATCCCTGCAGCGCTGATAAATGCTCCAGGCCTCCTCCAGGTTTTGCTCAACATAATAACCGTGGAAATACATGTCCCCGATTTTGTACAGGGAGACAAGCTGTCCTCTGAAGGCTCCCAGAGCGAAGAACTGGAAGGCCTTCTCGTAGTCCGTCTTCCCGAGCCGGCCGTAATAGTAGCAGTAGCCGAGATTTTCCTGAGCGTAGGTATTCCCCTGCCGGGCTGCCACGGTGTAATAATGAATCGCCTTCTCAAAGCTCTGCGCAAAGCCCCGGTTGCCATCATAATACATGGCTCCCAGGAAATTCATGGCCTCGTCGTTACCCTTCCGAATTTCCTCCTCAATAAGGTCGGTTACCAGCTCAATAATAAAACCCGGCAGAGGTTCTGCACTGTCGCAGGAGACAATATAATCAGCTACAGTGTAAGGAGCATCGCAAAAGAAATCCAGATCATCGCAAAAGTCCGGATCCTCGGCATAATCAGTGTCATTGCCCGTGAAAAGAGCCAGGAGTCTGGCCAGTTCGGGATACCTTTGCCGGTCCAGCCTGTCATAGGCGACTGCGGCCCTGGCCTTTAACTTTTCGGAAGTTGATTCTTTCTCAGCGTTCATTATTCTCACCGTTCCCTTTGGCATCAATTACTTCGGCCTCACACTCACTTTTGCGATCAGGGCTCATTTTCTCCCGTTTTAACGGAACTTACCAGCCGTTCTTTCCCGGATTGGCAGTCGCATCCATGCCGGTTTTCGGGGATTTGTTCGGACAGAAAGGCCTGCGGCCGGTCATGATACTTCCTGCAGTTAAGAACGAATTAACTGCCGTATTGAGCATGATATCAATCTCTGAACTGGCGCATCGTCAAAAAACACTCAGGATACCCTCTGAATTGAGGATTACTTCATCGCTGCGGTTTCCGGTACAACCAGGCCTCTCTCCCAAAAATTGCAACTGCAGGCCCGCCCCCGCAGCGCGGTAAATCGGGAACGCATTAACCCCCTTTTTTCATAAAAAGGGATTTGAATCGGAAACAGATCATCTGATCCGCGCTAAAGAGCCCTGCTGTTTTCAGGAGCCTCCGGACGTTTATCGGGAAGCCCCCTGCCGGCGCGGCTGTCCGGTGTTTCAGCTTTCAGCTATCCTTTCTGGCAATGCTTAACTCGATTCCTTTGGGAACACCATTTTCATCAGTGCCCTTGGAAATATCAATTCTGGTAACTACCGTGAAATGACAAATTTCATATTCCCCGTTATTCGGAAGGCCGAGACCGCTGCCAAGAGCACTGGTGATGCCTACTTTCACGGTTGCGTTAGTGGTGATTTCAATGGTATTTCTGGTCAGTCTTGATAATATGATTCGTGTCAACCATGCCATTCGCTTTGTCTTCCATAAGATCTGTTACCTTCGGACAATCAGGAAACAGCCGCGACGGGTTGTCGGGATGGAGGACACCAGAGAAAATTTCCGCTGTCAGGCCTCCCTGCTGGACATAGTTGGTGACAAATCCCAGCATATCCTGCGGCACTTTTTCCAAAAACAGGGTTCTTGCGGTTTCCTTGCGCTGATTCTTGTCTTCTATGGCGTTAAAATCCACGTTGTCCATGCTGGTGATCAACAGACCGTCCACATCTCTTAAGACATTGTCATGGATGGTATTCCTGGTAACATGCCTGGTATTAATCTGGTGACGGAAGTTCTCTTTAAGCACATCCAGGGATAACGCGGAATTTTTGAAAGTCTCCAGATGTTCCTGAGTCACGTTCCGGACCTTCAGGAAATTTGTGATATGCTTTGCCTCCGCCATCTGACTGGCGACTTCATCGATGACAGCGCCGGGATTCCTGCTGCTTTTGGCAATTATGCTCTTTACAACATCTGTCAGCATGGTTTTTACGAGATCCCTGATGTTTTCGGGGAAGGAGGAGACAGCCAGATCAAGCCGATTCCGGTATGGAGACAGTTCAAATGCTCCTAAGACGAGTGCATTCTTCACCGTGCCTTTCATTTCGTCAGAGACTGACTCCGCGTCAAATGTTCCAAAGTTATCAGTAGCGGGCATTACTTGTATTCTTAACTTCGTCAAGAAGAGAGGCAATGCAGCCGCATTCGCAGGCTGGACATTTTGGATAATCTTCGGATCAGCGTGTGGAGGCTCAGACAGTCTGTCCAAATTCCACTCAATGAATTTGCCCTCTTCTTAATCATTATTTATCGCTCCTTAACGCAGGTACAGCGGCAATTTGGAAGTAATGTGTTGAAGATTTGTTGTAATACCTGATTCTCAAATCTTATGGACAGTTCTAACGAGCAAACAATGGGCAAACTTACTGAGCGTCGACATTTCCCGGGGAGATTTCCCGCGATTTTCCGTTGTAATCTCCTCCGGTATCATCAGGAATCCGGGCACTCCTGCCTTCCGTCATTATTTCGGGCTCATTCATCTTGGCATCGGGCAGTTTCGGCTATACAATCCTTTCAGCTTACAATGCAGTATTCCAGATTCAGGAGGCAGACATGAATTTAACACTGAAAGCGGCTTTTACGGCTGCTCTGATTGCGGCAGGATCCCTGATGCTGTCCCCGGTATCCCTGGCAGGAGATACCAGGGCGGAAGCTCTTACGGGGATTGCCTTTGAGAAGGATGCCGGAGACAAATATCAGCACTATGAGGTGTTTGCGGCCGGCAGTTCAGAGCCCCGGGTCGGCGTTATTTTTGCTCCGAAGGAGGATATCAGGAATTTTGAGGTTCTGGCACTGACCTTTAAGGATGCTAACGATAACGGAATTTTCTTTGATGAGAAAACCCTCTATAAAACAGAACTTCTGAGTGCCGGGAAGCCTCTGGTCGTTAAGTTCACATTTTTTGGCAGCATTCCCAATAACGGTATTGCCTTTGAGGACAGGAACGGCGTCAGGCACAAGTACACCGTTTCGGAAAGCGGCGAGGATGGCAGTCTCGTTCTTAATGAGTTCAAATAGCCAGTCCTGAAGCGGAGGTCCCGGAATATTTACTGGATTCAGGCCCCGCCCGGATTTTGCGTACAGCCCTTTCATGTGAGGTATTTTAAGGAGCGCCGGAGGTTCCTTTCTCCGGCGTTTTTCATGTGCTGATTTTTGTTGAGCGCGCTGGTTGTGTGCTGTTTCGATTTCTCTTTCTCCGCAAAAAAAAGGTGAAACAGGCATTTTCGCCTGTTTCACCGAATGATGCCAGGTTTGTTCAAAGGTTCCGGGAAGCCGTAACCTCCCGGAAGCCGGAACTCATATTTACTTCTTCCTGCGACCTCTCAAAAGGATACTGGATCCGGTCAGGAACAGGAGTGAGAGGAAATCCAGCGCACCGCCCTTCTTTCCGCCGCTGCCGCTGTTTCCGGTGTTCCCGGAAGCATCACTGTCGGAACCGTCATCCTGCTCTTTCTCAGGCGGAAGAGGTTCCGGAGTCTCCTCATCAGGAGTGTCAGTGTCATCCAGAGTTTCCGTCACATTAAGAGGAATGTAGCCCTGGGTTTCGGCACTGCTCTCTGAACGGGCGGAGATGTGAATCTGGTATTCACCTACCTCACTGAACTGAAGATTTACACCGGCATCGTTTTTCACCTCAAGGGAAGTGCCGGAATCAGCCGGGGTATCGCAGCTCACCACGAAATCACTGCCGATCCGGCAGGCTACAGTGGTTTCGGCATCGCCCTCCCGTTCTGTTCTGAGAACGTGAAGTGTTGCCGTGCCGCTGATATTCCGGAACATTAGTGCCACGTGTCCCTGAATCTGCATTCTGAGGGGCTTTTCCTGCACTTCGCCGGAGTTTACGAAAGGAACGGCATTTTTATCCGAATCCTTGTCTGTTACTGACTGATTGCCTTCAGCAAAACTGATCTGCAGGGGTTCCTTTTCCTTTACGTTGACTGTTACGGTGTGCTTTGCGGTGTGCTTCACTCCCTCGGCATCGTTAATGCCTGCGGTAATCTCATGAGTTCCTGCGGTATTGAACACATAGGACAGAACGTTATTCTGCGTGTTCGGCACCAGATTGCCGTCCACTGTCCAGACAACGTTGCCGGAGGTGTCGGAGATGGCGGTTTTTGCCGTGAACACCGCATTTTCGCCCACTGTGGCGACATTGCTGCCGTCAATGGTAACAAAGGCCCCTTCGGCAGTTACATAAAGTATGGTTCCTGCCGTGTCAGACAGTCCCAGATCGTCAGTGGCGGTAAAGGTAACATAGTGCTTTCCGATCCCGGTGAAGACGTAATTAAGCACCCTGTCGCTTCCGGCCACGGTCTTTCCGTCCACAGTCCACGAATAGGTATACGTTCTTTCACTTTCCAGACCGTTAGCTGTTCCGGTAAATACCATATTGGTACCGGCCCTGATGGCATCACCGCTGCCTGAATAGCTGATTCTGGCAACAGGAGGAACATGAACCGGAGCGTTCTGGGATGCCTTGGCTTTGATGGTTACTGCCGCAGTGCTGACGCCATGTCCTTTGCTGTTGGTTACCTCCAGAGTCAGGGTGGTATCCCGGTCAATGACCTCGGTGATTACAGAACCGGTTTTGCCGTTGGACCACCGATATGTGAGTTCGGAGGCACTTCCTTCCGGATCCGAGGGTATATAGGTATGGGAGGCATCAAAGGTAACTTCGGTTCCGGACAGCACAGTTCTGTTTGTATTGTCGGCGCTGGTGGAGATCACAATTGTCGGTATGACGTCAGCATCATCGGCGTCAGGATCGGTGATTTTGACGTAGATTTCCAGAACTGCGACAAGTTTTGCCTTATCGTCATAAACTTCAGCTTTGTAGACGGAATCTTCCGTTGGTTGCACCGTGACGGAGCTCCCCTTTTCGCCGGTGCTCCAGAGGTAAGTTACATCCTCGTAATGTCCCAGGTACGCAACAGCATCAAGAACAATCTGCTGGCCTTTGGTGGCTGTTACACCGGCAATTCTTTCCAAAGGAGGATCTTCCGGATCAGGACGGGTGCACGGGGTACACTCATCCTGCACGGTGATCAGTTTTGTAACGGAATTGGTCAGTTCGCCTGATGTTACAGTCAGGGTTACCTTATATTCGCCCGGGTTTTTGTAAACATGAGTTACGGTACTGCCGGTACCCATGGTTTCATCTCCGAAATCCCAAAGCCAGACGCCATCGGAAACCGGTTCCGCTATCCAGGCACAGCCGCTGGTATTCATTATCGAGGCCCGCCCGGAGAATTTTGCCTCCAGACCGTTTACAGAATCCTCACTCATACTGAAGTCAGGCGTCAGAAGCTCATTCGGATTCTGAAGAGGTGCCGGAGAGCAAACCGGCCGCTCAATACGGACTCGTACTTCGGCTGAACTTGAGGTTCCGTTACCGTCGGTAATTTCCACGGAATAGGCCAAATCCTTATTGTAGTCGGGAGTAACCGTGATGGACGGGGTGGTCTCACCGGTGCTCCATTTATAAGTGACCGAATCGTCCAGCCCTTCCGAAGAGGCGGCGCTCAGCACTATCGGCGCATCGGTAAGGACGATGACGTTATCGCGAAACATCATGACATCATCACCACCTTCGGCAGTGATAACGGCTCTGAGACCGGTATCGGCTACGGTAACCTTTTGGGCCGTGGTATGAATAATGGAGTTTTCTTCAGCAAAGATAACAGCATAAAGAACGGTATAGTCGCCGGCTTTGTCATAGGTGTGAACGGCTTTGGTCTCCTCCGCGGGGGATGAGACAGTGGTACCGTCTCCGAAATCCCAGAATACGTTAGTTCCCGAAAATGAGGCGTAGACGGCACCGTCGTCCCCGAGCGGTATTCCGGAGTCAATGTCTACAGGACACATACCTCCCAGATCATCAGAGGAACTGTCGGCAAAGGTAACCTCCTTCCCCTTCCCCTCGGCGCTGAAGTGAGTCCAGACAGTGTAAATGGGGGGAACGCCGCATGAGCGGGGGCCGAACCTGGGAGAATCAATCATCATACTGCGGCTCTGGGTATTTCCGTCCTCATCGGTAACGGTCAGAGTTACCGAAGCCCCGCGTTCCAGAAATTCACTGTCAACCGGGAAATCAATCTCCGGGGTGGTTTCTCCGGTGCTCCAGAGGTAGGAAACAATTTTGCGGCCCTTTTTGGAGAGAGAGGCGGCGCCGCTGATATGAATGGTATCCCCTTCCCTGAGTTCGTCTTCGCCGTGTCTGTACAGCACGCTGTAGTCAGGACGAATGTGCACTACCGGATCGACGTCCTTTACCGTGACCGGGATTTCGGCGGTTTTGGAACGGAAGCCGCTTTCCCGGGACTCAAAATATGCCTTTACCTGATAATCTCCGGAATCCTCATAAATATGATCAATCTGTCTTACGTCAAGGTTTTCGGCACTTACACGGTACTGAGAGCCGTCGCCGAAATCCCAGACCAGAACGGCCCCGGGTTCGTGGCAGTTGGCCACCGGGGCTTCAGGATCCTGGTAAAAAACTGTCCGGAGTCCCGAGGATTGGGTTTTTATGGCCGGAGCCGGATAAGCCGCCACACAGTCACCGGCGGGGATGTCATCTTTTACGGATACCGTTAATTCGGCAGCATGGGAACGGGCACTGCCGTCCCGAGACTCGAGATATGCCTTTACCTGGTAGGTGCCGGGTTCCCTGTAAACATGTTCCGTATTGCCGACGCTGAGGTTTACGGCGCCGGTCCGGGTTACCGTTCCGTCTCCGAAATCCCATACTGCCACCGCCCCGGGTTCATAGCAGTTCGGAATCACGGCTGCGGGATCCTGGGTGAATTTAACCTGCATTCCGGAAATTTGTGTTATCAGGGAAGGGGCCGGGAAGCTGCCTACGCAGGTACCAATCGATTCTTCATAGCCGGAATCGTCATCGGGAGATGCCAGAGCGGCATTCATAACAAGAGAGGAAACGGGAAGCACCAGCATAGCTGCCATTGTTCTGCAAAGTCTGGTACGCCGGAAAGCTGAGTTTTTCATAATATGTCTCTGATGAAAGTGATAATGAGAGAAGTCAGTTCTCTCGCGAACTAATCAAGTAATGATTATATTTTAACATTTTTATAACAATGTTTGAGCAATAATGATGTTAATTTTTTGTTAAAAAGCGTCCCCGGATCAAATATTTCCTGAAACCGCGTTATCTGAAACAGGTCTTTCCGGAGGAGTTTTTATGAATTCACAGGGCGGCATGGCCGGGATATGAGGTTTTGAAGCGCGGCGCGGCCGGGAACAGCAGAGGCAAAAAGGGGAAAAGCCAAGGCCATTTCCCCCGTTCAGGTGATTATTCCACAGCTTCCGCGAGACTGTCTCACGGGACGGAATTGTTATTTCCGGCGTTTTCTCAGAAGGAATCCGGCTCCGGTCAGGAACAGGAGAGAAAGGAAGTCCAGCTCGCCGCCCTTTCTGCCGTCGCCTCCGGTGTTTTCCGAAGCGGTGCCCCCGGAATCATCATTCTGCTCCCCGAGATCTTCATCCGGAGTATCGTTCAGTTTTTCCTTTACGGAGAGCGGAATGTAGCCCCGGATTTCCGCATTGCCCGGGGAACGGGCGGAGATGTGAATCCGGTATGTTCCGGCTTCCGGGAATATCAGACTGGCACCGTCAGCAGTGCTGACAGTGGCGGAACCTTCGGATCCGGAGTTCCCGGTGGCGCAGCTTACTGTGCGGTCGGCGTCCGTACGGCAGGCAACGGAGTATTCGGTATCGCCCTGCTTTTCGGTTCTGATAATATGAAGCGAGGCCGGACCTGCGATATTGTCGAACTTCACTGCCATGCGGCCCTGAACCTCCATTTCAAGATCTTTCGTCTCCATTCCGGATGCCGTGGTTACAAACGGAACGTCATCAGCGGCGGCTGTTCCGGAGGTTCGGGACTCGTTACCGTCGGCAAAGGTGATTTTTACCGGATTGCTTTCCCTGGGATTGACCGTCAGGAGATGTCTGGCTGTGTTATTGACACCTTCGGAATAATCCGAAACGGTTGCCTCCACGGTGTGAGAACCGGCGGTGTTGAACACATAAGTCAGTGTGTCCGATCCGGGGGCTGACTGCGGAGCAGCCACCCGGTTTCCGTCAACCGTCCAGATGCAGGAAGCGGTATCGGAGTCTCTGGTATGCGCCCGGAATACCACAGCTTCCCCGGCTTCGGAAACGCTGCTGCCTTCAATGGTAACAAAAGGCCGGTCTTCTTCCACGAAGACAGGGAGCTCGGCAGTGTCCGACAGCCCCAGATCGTCGGTGGCGGTAAAGTGAATGTAATGCCTGCCGAGGGACGAGAAGGCATAATTGAGAATTCTGTCGGTGCCGGCAGGCTGTGCGTCAACAGTCCAGGAATAGGTATAGGTCCTTTCGGTGTCGGCACTGCTGACAAGGCCGGTAAACACAGTGTTGATTCCGGCCTGAATAGTGTCACCTTTTGCAGAAGAACTGATTCTGGCGACAGGGTTACGATAATTGTTCCCGGCTTTCACCAGGATGCTGACATAGAACCGGGAGACCGCCTTTGTTTTGTTGTCTGTTACCTCCAGTTGCAAATAGGTGTCTTCATCGACAATCTCTGTGATTACAGGATCGGTTTTGCCATTGGACCAGCGGAAAGACAAATCCGGTACAGTGTTTTCCTGACAGGATGCGACATAGGTGTGGGAGGCGTCCAATGTTACGGCGGTGCCTGCCGGTACGACATTTCCGATATCGTCGGCACTGGTGGTGATTACGATTTCCGGATTGCCGGATGAGCATTCGGCATCCCTGACGATTTTTACCAAAAATACAATCTTGTCAGTTTTTCTGCCTTCGTGATCAAAAACCTCAACAGAGTAAACGGTATCCTCGCGCGGCAAAACAGCTATGCCGCTGTAGAGCATTCCGCCGGCTCCTCCGTTCCAGCGATAGGTGTATCCGCGATTTTCCGTGTATTTTCCTGCATTCAGTGTCAGGAGTTCATTTTCGTTATGATTCAGTGTCACGTATCGGGTCTCAACCGGCTTTTCGGTATCTGATACCGTGATTTTTCTGACAATCGTGTTTGTCGAGCCGTTTAGCGGTGTTACGGTGAGAGTTACCTGGTATTCTCCCGGATTATCATAGCGATGAATGATTTCGGAGCCTTCCCCGGTGCTGCCGTCTCCGAAATCCCATTTCCATACTCCGATTTCAACGGGGCTGTCCATCCAGGCGCAACCTCTCATGTCGAGTTCCCGTGAATTGTCACGGAAATAGATCTCCCGGGGATCCCCGTTGCGAATTTCCCAGGTAAAATCGGATTCCGTTTCCAGTCCCGAAGCCGAAGCCGGCTCCCCGCAGTCGGAGACAGAGACAATACTTACGCTGACCTCGGCGGTACTGGTGTTGCCTCTGGCATCGGTAATTTCCACGGAATACCGATGTACGGCATATTCGGGAGTTATCGTGATGGTCGGGGTGTTTTCTCCGGTGCTCCATCTGAAGGTTACAGAGTCATCCAGCCCCTCGGAGTCTGCGGCACTCAGCACCAGCGGATTACCGGAATGGACAGTAATAACGCCGGGAGCATAATCGACATAATCATTGCTTTCAGCGGTGATCACTGCCTTAAGCGTAGCCCCGGCTGTTACCTTTTGGGCAGTGGTATGGATTACGGAAGCGCCCTCTCCGAAATCAGCGGCATAAAGAACAGTGTACTGCCCGCTGTTGTCATAGGTATGGATCGGGCTTGCTGCAGTTTCGGCCGGAGATCCGTCTCCGAAATCCCAGTACCGGAAGGTGTCCCCGGAATCATTTTCGAAAAGCGCGCTGCCGTTCGGGAAGGGAACACCGGAATCGATGTTTTCCGGGCAGAGACCTCCGAGATCCCCGGAGGTGGCATCTGCAAAGGTTACGGTATTGTTGTTTTCGGATGTCCCGGAGGTGAAATGCATCCAGAGGGATTCGGCAGCCGGAACACCGCAGAAAGCGGGACCGTCCGGACTGATAGTGACGGAACGTGTCCGAGAGGCTCCGGTTTCATCAGTCACCGTAAGACTTACCCGCCTTCCTCCTGAGGTGCTTTGTACCGGTAATGAAAAATTAATCGCAGGAGTGGTTTCTCCGGTGCTCCAAAGATAGGAAACAATGCGATGACCGTGTTTTGAGAAGGAGGATGAACCGTCAATGCGTATGATGTCCCCGGGTTCCGGCTGGCGGTAGGCCAGGGCATGGTAGTCGGGATTAATGCGAACCACAGGATCGCTGTCCTGCACGGAAATGTCAATGCCTGCCGGAGGGTAGCCGATGCGGCCGTCCGCAGATTCAAAATGAGCTTCGGCGTGGTAGCTGCCGTTTTCTTCGTAAACGTGATCGATGGTTCTGACGGCAAGATTGTCAGCACTTACACGATATTTGGATCCGTCTCCGAAATCCCATACCAGATATGCCCCCGGTTCATGGCAGGCCGGAGTCAGGACATCGGGATCCTGGTAGAATACCGCTTTAAGACCGAAGGTATCAGCAATAATTGCGGGAGCCGGGATCCCGGATGCGCAGGCATTTTCGGGACTCGGACTGCCGGAATCCGCGGAATCGTCTGCCGGATTTGCGGGATCAGCCAGTGCGGGGCTCAGGAAAAGCGATAAAACGGGAAGTGCCAGAGCAGCTGTCACAGCATTGCAAAGTCTGGTATGCCGGAAACCGGTATTGCTCATATTTGTTTCTCTGTTGCAAATGATTTCGAGAAGAAGAGTGCAGTTCTTTTCTTTAAGGTTGAATTATCTCCGGAAGTTTAACATTTTTATAACAAATATCTCAGTCTGAAATGTTAATTATTTGTTAAAAATGTCAGCAAAG
>CACYPY010000063.1 GCA_902776415.1 uncultured Ruminobacter sp. | reverse complement strand
ATGTTTGATATCGTCTTTATGTATCATTTTACTTGCCTTGTTTTTATGTGGTTTAAACTTTAGATAAATAAACTTTATCATAAAAGCAAGGCTCTAAACTTTGATCCATAATACTTTTTCAGATATTTTTATTCTTTTTTCATTAATGTGATCTAGAACACTCGGATTCTTTTTCTCATAGACGCCTTATATATGGGGCTTAAGTATCATTTTAGGTGTGGGAAACTCGAGTAAAGTAAGATATTGTTTTGTTCATCTGTGCAACGCAGGGAGGCAATCATATGTCCGTGGATGCTGTGAATTCAGTTGCAACTGCTGTCAGTTTTCATGATGATTACAGTTGTCCATTTTTCAGGCGTGAAGATCTTTTGTACCTGGCTGAGATTTTCTTTCATCACCAGTTGTCGCAAAATGTGAACTTTCTCTCAAATTCCAACTCTAAGTATCAGTAAAGCGTTTTCACGTGAAATATCCTTTCGCCTGTCAGCCTTTATTTTTAAAGATTTTGTCTGTGCTGTATCCGCTCCTTGCCCGGGTTTACCGATCTCCTGGAAAGCAGCGGAATGGGAGACCTTATTAAAATGAAAAAATTGGTTTTCGCGCTGTTCCTGCTTGTATGTGCCGGCGGCGGGTATTACTGGTATGCCCTGAATCATCCGGTTCAGGACAGCAATCTGATTTTCGGAAATGCCGATATCAGAGAGGCTGATGCCGCCTTTGAAGGTCAGGGCAGAATCGTCAGGATTCTTCATGACGAAGGAGAGCGCGTAAAGGCCGGCGAGGTTCTTGCCGAACTGGACGGAAAACAGCTCGCGCTAAAGCTGGATGCCGCCAGAATAACGCTCAGGCTCTCAGAGGAAAAACTTCGCAGACTTCGTAACGGCAACAGAAAAGAGGATGTGGAGGCCGCTTTGCACCGCCTTCGCGAGGCTCAGGAAAACTACCGTCTTCTGGAGCTTGAATATCACCGGAAGAAGGGTGTTTTTGAAAAAACCGGCGGCAGCGGCATCTCAAGACAGGAGCTGGATGCGGCCGAGGGAGCTCTTAAGAGATCCGGCGAAGCCGTGAACACCCTGAAGGCGCAGCATGATCTGATGGTGAACGGGAGCCGGGAGGAGGATATCTCCATTGCCGAAATTGAAATCGAGGCCCAGAAGAAGAATATCGAAATCCTGGAGGATCAGCTTGCCCGCATGAGACTCCTGGCTCCCTCTGACGGAGTTATCAGAACCCGCCTTGTGGAGCTCGGCGATATGGCAGGGCCTTCCAAAACCGCCTTTACCATTCTCCTTTCAGACAGAAAATGGGTAAGGGCCTATATTGACGAACCGCGGCTCTCCCGGGTCAGGACCGGAATGCCCGTTACCGTGACAATCGACTCTCTGGATCGCGCTCTGGAAGGTACCGTGGGCTTTATTTCCGACGTGGCGGAATTCACCCCAAAGAATGTGGAAACCTCCGAGCTTCGCACCAGTCTGGTCTATGAGGTTCGGATTGTGGTGAAGGATCCCGGCGATGATCTTCGCATGGGCGTTCCCGTTACCGTTGAGCTGGGAAAATAACAAGTGTCCGATATAGCTGTGGAGGCCACCGGCATAACACGGATCTTTAATGCCGACGGAAAAACCGTTACCGCTCTCAGAAATGTCTCGTTTCAGGCGGAAACAGGGCAGATCACCATGCTGCTCGGTCCTGACGGTGCCGGAAAAACCACCTTCATTCGTCTTTGCGCCGGACTCCTGTCTCCCTCCTCGGGATGTCTCCGGGTGCTGGGAATGGATGCGGTGAAGGATCCGGAAATGATTCAGGCCAGCGTCAGCTACATGCCTCAGAAATTCGGTCTTTACGAGGATCTCACTGTCCGGGAGAACATGGATCTTTATGCCGACCTTTATGGCATAGACAGCAATGAACGGGAAACCCGCTTTCAGGATCTTCTGGCCATGACCGACATGAGCCGCTTTACCGAGAGAAGAGCCGGCAAGTTGTCCGGAGGCATGAAGCAGAAGCTGGCGCTTTCCTGCACTCTCCTCAGTAACCCCCGGCTGCTTCTTCTTGACGAGCCCTGCGTGGGAGTGGATCCCCTGTCCCGGAGGGATCTTTGGAAAATCATAACCTCCATGGTGGCCCGGAACCGCATGACGGTTATTGTCAGCACAGCCTATCTTGACGAAACCGCCTTTGCCGGAAGAGTCTACCTTTTTAACGAAGGGGAGATTCTGGGAAATCTCACTCCGGAGGAACTCCGGGAAAAGGCCCGGGGAAAGACTTACTCACTGTCTCCCGGCAGCATTCATCCTCGCATCGTTCAGTCCCGGCTTATCGAAAGGGCTGATCTCTCGGATGCGGTGCCGCTTTCGGGAACCATCAGCATTGTGTCCCGGGATGGCAGGGTTCCTGAGGATCTTGCCCGGGCTGTGCCGCGGGAGCCCGGAGCCGAGGACGGATTTATGTGCCTGTTCCGGGAAAAGGCCGGTGTGGGTGTTTCCTTCGCCGAACAGGTTCCCGAAGGAATTACCGGGTATCCGGACAATCCCGAAAACATTATCGAGGTGCGGGATCTCCTGAAGACCTTCGGAAACTTCACGGCCGTGAACCACACCTCCTTCACCGTGAGAAAGGGGGAGATCTTCGGACTTCTGGGACCTAACGGTGCCGGAAAGACCACCACCTTCAGAATGCTCTGCGGGCTTATTCCGGCATCCGGCGGCGTGCTCAGGGTGGCCGGCTATGATCTTCATACCGCCAGGGACGAGGCCCGGAGACGCATCGGCTATGTGGCACAGAAGTTTTCCTTATATCAGGACCTCACCGTACGTGAAAACCTGGAATTCTTCGGAAGGGTTTACGGCCTTCACGGGAAACGACTTCGGGAACAGATGGCAAAGGCCCTGGAGGAGTTTTCTCTGGGGGATGTCATTGACAAGAGATCCGGAGAACTTCCCGGAGGCTTCAAGCAGCGGCTTTCCATGGCGGCCGGCACCATGCACGAGCCTGAGATTCTCTTTCTTGACGAACCCACCAGCGGGATTGATCCTCTGGCCCGGCGGGTATTCTGGCACCGGATTACCTCTTTGGCCGCGGAAGGCACCACCATTGTCATTACCACCCACTTTCTGGAGGAGGCGGAGTACTGTAACCGCATTATGATTCAGGATGCGGGAACCATGATTGCTCTGGGAACTCCCGGCGAGGTGCGGGCATCCGGCGGCGAAACTCCCGGGCATCCTCTGTCCATGGAGCAGGTTTTCATAAACATTGTCATGGCATCACGGGAGAAGAACAGATGAGAGGATTTCTGAGACGCCTCAGGGCTCTTACCGTCAAGGAGTTCCGGCAGCTTTTCCGTGACAGGTCCAATCTCCTTCTGGGTATTGGGCTTCCCATTATTCTGATCTTTATTTTCGGGTATGGCATTACCTTTGACATTACCGGCATAAAGCTCGGGGTGGTAAACATGAGCGGTTCCGAAATCTCCCGGAAGCTCACGTCCGGAGTTTCGGGAGCTCCCATATTCCGGGTAATCCGCTATACCGGTGTTCAGGAGGCGGAACAGGATTTTGTGAACCAGAAGATTGAAGGGTACCTGGTATTCCGGAATGATTTTGAGAGGGAATACCGAAAGGGTAACGGCAAAATCCAGTTCATGATGGACGGAAAGGATCCCAACCGGGCCCAGACCGCCTACATGTATCTTACCTCGGCCCTGGGCGGCGCCATCTCAAAGGATCCCGGAACGCCACGTGTCGGAATCACGGCTGAAACACGCATGTGGTTCAATCAGCCGGCATCATCCACCTGGTACATTGTTCCCGGGCTTGTGGTGCTGATTATGACGCTGGTAGGCACTTTTCTTACTGCGCTGGTTATGGCCAGGGAATATGAACGGGGCACCCTCGAGGCAATCTTTGTGAGTCCGGTGCGGCCCGTGGAAATCATTATCGGAAAAATTATTCCCTATTTTTGTGTGGGAATTCTGGGTTTTGCGCTCTGTCTTCTGGCAGCCCGGGAGCTGTTTGACGTGCCAATTCGCTGCAGTATTCTCCTCCTGTCCCTGGTTTCCATGCTGTATCTTGTGGTGGCACTGGCCATCGGGCTTCTGATATCGGCAGTTACCAGAAACCAGTTTGTTGCGAGTCAGCTCTCGGTTCTGGTAACTTTTCTGCCGTGCATCATGCTGTCCGGGTTCATCTTTGATCTCCGGAATACGCCGGAGGTAATTCTTTACATCGGGCACCTTCTGCCGTCCACCTACTACATGGAGACCCTGAAGACTTTATTCCTGGCAGGGGACGTGCATTCCGTGATTCTTAAGAATTCTCTGATCCTGACACTCTATGCCGTGGGTTTTACCGGAATCACCATGATGATCACGAGAAAGCGTCTGGACTGATCAGAGCGGAATACCCGGGCCGGAAGGCTGGAAAGTCGCGAAATACGACAGGAAGAATCGGAATATGAAAACAGGACGGTCATGGGGAGACTGCGAGGCGCAGCACCGGAAAAGAGACGATTATCAGAGGCAATAATGAAGGCGGAAGACACCAGGGGAAACGGACATGACTGAAAGCTTCTACATGATTATGGCGCTCCTGAGAAAGGAGATGCTGACCATTTTCAAGGATCCCTCGTCCCGGGCCCTTCTTATCGTGCCTCCGATTATTCAGGCGTTTCTTTTCGGTTATGTGGCCACCTTTGATCTCAAGGAGGTTAATTACGCCTTTAACGATCGCTGCCACTGCGAAGCCAGCCGGGAGCTCCGGGCGGAAATCAACGGATCGGGGTTTTTCGTCGAAAAGCCGGTCTCCGGTGGTAATTCCATGGACAGTTACATTGACGCCATGAACCGGGAGGAAATTCTGGTTATCGTTTCCGTGGATGAAAACTTTGAAAAAAAGGTGAAAAACAGGGGCGATGCCAAAGTGCAGGTTCTTCTGGACGGCAGAAACAGCACCACTGCCGGCACTGCAGGAGGGTATCTCTCTCAGATTGTTTCGCGGTTTTCAGAAAAGAAGGGCTTTATGAATGCTCCCTTCAGTCTTGAGTACCGCCCTCTGTACAATCTGAACTCCATCACTCGCTGGAACATTCTGCCGGCCCTGATTGCCACCCTGAGCCTGATTCAGGTAATAATGCTGTCCGCTCTCAGTGTGGCCCGGGAACGGGAGCGGGGTACTTTCGAGCAGCTTCTGGTGACACCGCTAACCCAGATGCAGATCCTGGCAGGGAAGGCGATTCCGCCGATCATTGTGGGGCTGGGACAATCTTCGTTTATCCTGCTGGTGGCACTGTTCTGGTTTAAGGTACCATTTTCGGGAAATATTCTGAGTCTGTATTTCGGACTTCTTCTGTTCACCTGTGCATGCGTGGGTTACGGACTTTCGATTTCGGCATTCGCCGCCAACATGCAACAGGCCATGCTTTACGCCTTTGTACTCCTGGTACCGCTGGCACTGCTTTCGGGACTTATGACCCCCATTGCCAATATGCCGGATGTCTGGCAGTACATGACCTGGCTTAATCCGCTCAGATATGCCATCGACTTTGCGAGAAGGGTGTACCTGGAGGGGGCGGCCATTCCGGAACTCTGGTATGACCTCCTGCCGCTGGCGCTTATCAGTATGATTACGCTGTCCTTTGCGGGGTGGATGTTCCGGCATCATGTGGTGTGAGAAGATGGGAAATGATAATCCGAGAAAGCGATCGAAGACTTGGACAGAATGCTGTCATATGTTCGTATTCGATGTACTTTATTTCACTCATATGTTTACTTGTCGCCATATAATCCGGAAAATGCAATGTTATCTGCTTCGTTGCCGAAACCGACGTGACGGATCTGTGAATTCTCTTCAGGTCCCAGGCCCGGGGCACCTGCACAGAGAGAAGCGACATTGATCCGGTTGTCTTTGGCGGTGACTTTGATACCTTTTACCGGAATGTCATGGATATAACATAGATTCCCTGCTCTCCTTTGATATTATTGATGCCGGAGACATGTCCGATAAATTAAGAATGGAAATCAAAAGGGACGGTATTGTTCTGTATGAAAAATCCTGATTTGATTATATAATAACCGCGCTTTGATTCTTCTGAATGCCGGAAATTTCATGAAACTCAATTATTATGATACTGCTGACAATATTACAGGGGACAATCCTGGCACTTTCTCTTACGGAGCAGTATCAAGAGACGGCCATAAATTCTTCATGAAGAAGGTCGTAAATACCGGCACAGAAGACTCCTTTTCCGATATTCCGCTTCGGTCCGGAAGCGACAGCAATGACGGATATCTTAACAACCGGCTAGATTATTATAAGGCCCTTGCCCAGTGCCGGAACGGCAACATCATGATTGTTCATGATTTTTTTAAATACCGTTCATCATATTTTGCGGTCAGTGATTACATTTCCCGAACACCGCTGCTCCTTGATGAAATCGTATCTCTTGACACCGAAAACAGGCTTTTGCTGACAAAATCAATTCTGTACAGCTATGCCTTTCTTAATTTCAGGCATGCGGTTCATTTTAACGTAAAGACCTCAAATATAATGGTAGTCCCCTCGGAAAAGGGGTTTGCCGCAAAAATCATAAACTTTGATTTCGGATTTCTTGAAAACACCGAACCTCACAGCCTTAATGGCAGCACGGGTTACATTTCTCCCGAGCATTATCTTAAATTACAGGGGATGCCGATTACGTTATCCTGTCAGAGCGATGTATTTTCACTGGGAATAGTGCTTCATGAAATGTGGACGGGAGAAAAACCGGGGATTCCCGGTATGAGAAGTACTGCCGGTTCTCTCGCCGAGGCCGTGTGCCGAGGCAGCGCTCCTGTCCTCAGGAAAGAGCTTCCGGGACTTGTGAGAGAACTGATCCGGGATATGCTGGCACCGGTTGCGGAAAAACGAATCACCGCTGCGAGAGCTCATGCCATACTGGCTAAAAACGCGAATCATGTCTTCTGAGACGGGGTATCCGAAATATGTTAACCAGTGGCAATTCCTTCTGCTTTATTTAATTTTATTTGTTTTTCTTTTACTTGTTTGTTTTTTATGACTCGGTTTCCGGAATTTGTAATCAATAATATGAGTCCGGTGCAAAAAGTCGATTTCTGCCTTAGCCCGATACAACGAGGCCTTTAAAATAGCCATCCGTTTTTGACAAAAATGATGTCTTTGGACTTTTTGCACTCCACTCATAATATGGTGTTTTTATAATCCAAAACCCTGCGGCAAATACATTTCCGTTAGCTGATGTCCTGATACCGCCTGAAATTTCGTATAATTGGACTCAATTAAGGTTAAAGCGTTATGCTATGCTGTTATGAACTTTAAAACACTTTTTATTATTCTGCTTCTGTTTTGTCCTTTTAATGTAACAGCTGCTTCACCTGACGGCACTGTTGCTTTTAACAGCCAGACTGAAATTCCCGTGGAACGTAACAGAATGAACTATTCTGTTACAGAGGATGCCACCACCCGTGATATAGCCTTGCAGAAGTCTCGAATCAGCGCGGTAAGAATGGCCATGCTTGATATAAAAGGGGAGCAGTTTTTAAGAGATCACATAAGGGATGTCAGAAGCGGGGTAATCTTAAAAGCCGATGATTTTATCGCTGACGATAAGGTCCTGATGGTAATTGACGATTTAAATGGCAGGGTAAAGGTAACATCCGATGTTGCCATTGATAAAGAAAAACTCTCGAAGGCGCTTGAGAAAATTGAATCCCGGTCTGCCGGGAATTACACCGCTTCCGATTATAGCGTGCCCGATGCCCCGAAAACAGAGTCGAATGTACAGGCAGAATCATTCCCGATGATTGAATGGCTGTCAGGTTCCGTGTTGTTTTATATTCTGACAGTCTTGATTATTGTCATCGCCGCAAAATCGGCACGCCCCAGGGCAGCATCCGGGGCTCAGGATTCCGTTCCGAACCGTAACCTTAAAAACGTCTCTGAAAGCAGTGTCGCGGGGCATTCCGAAGATAGTTCTCCGCATAACGTTTTCCGCCCACGTTCTGACTCAGACTCCCATACCGGGCAGGCCCCCGCAGCGGACAGTCATACTGATACCGGTTCTGCAGTATGGAATGAAATCCCGGCCTCCGAGATGGAATCCCTGCTCAGGGACACGGAACCCACAAGACCCCGGCAGTTTCAGGATGCCATGATGCCGAGCTCCATTGTGTCCTATGTGTTCTTCCTGGCAAGAGTTTCGGGATCCCCGACAGGCAGTCTGAGTCTTGATGAAATTTTTGCCCGGGGAAACAAGGCCTGGATCTGCAAATGCTGCGAAACCATGAATTCCTCAGAACACAGTGAGTGTATTGCCTGCGGAAGGGAGCGCTGACATGCAGGAATCCTGCGGGATGTTCGGTTATGTGCTTCGGCACGGCAATTACGGATATAATGAATCGCCCGGTTCTGACTTTTAACGCATTTGAAAACAGGGCTTTCAAGGAAAATCTTCAAGCGCTCTCCTAACCTTTTTACAGAACTGCGAAAGTCCCGGCATTGATGGCCTGGCACAGCAGGTATAATGACATTACGGACAAATTCAGTAATTTCCGATACAGCATCCCGAAGCATATCGAATATCCGGTAACAGATTCTCGTCATGACCTGGATGAATGCCCTGTGCCGATTTTGAGGTCTGTGAAATGCCCCCGGGGACCAATCCTTAGAACAGGCCGCTGTTGCGCAGGGCTCTTCAAAACCGGTTTACCGTGAATTCCGCTATTTTCGGACATAACGCAAACTTTTGGCATGAAAACGCTGTCAAAACCATCTGAGACGTTATAATCAGGACATTGCCGGTTATTGTACCGGCTTGCAAAGCAAGTTTATTAAGTCCTTTTTAGAAGCAGGAACATAATAATAAAATTGAAACCGACTGCGGATTTATTTCTCTCCCGGCATTACTGACATCCTGGCAGCAATGCCGGGATCCGGCAGCGGATTTCAGTTCTTCCGAATCGGGCAGACGCATCAAGGAAAGACACTCGTCATGAAAGATTCTGACACACTCCCGAGATTTGTTGCCAGAAAGCGCAAGGTGCTGGTAGTTGATGATTCTGATGTAAACCGCCGGCTCATCGGCATCATCGTGAGCAGGGAGTACGAGGTTATTTTTGCCAAAAACGGGCAGGAGGCTCTTGATATTCTCCAGGATAGCCCGGGGGCAGTGTCTCTTATTCTCCTGGACCTCATAATGCCGGTAATGGACGGCTATGCCTTTATGGAACGGTTTTTGGGGCACTCCGGTCAGTACGGCAAGGCTCCCGTGATCGTTCTTACCGCTAACAAGGAGGCGGAGGTGGAATCCCTGCGCCGGGGTGCCGTGGACTTCATTCCGAAGCCCTATGATTTTCCCGAAGTGATTCTCGCCAGAATCCGACGTTCCATTGCCCTGGAAGAGGATACCACCCTGATTCGCAAGAATGAAAGAGAGCCTCTTACCATGCTGTATTCCCGGAACTTTTTCATGGAATACGTACGACAGCGGGATCTGGACGATCAGAACACCCCCATGGATGCGGCAGTGCTTACTCTGAACCGCTTCAACATGATCCAGGATATTTACGGACCCGGTTTCGTCCGACATCTCCTGAAGGCAATTTCCGATGAAATCAGAAGGCTCCTGCCTCAGGATCACTGTCTGGCCAGCCGCGGCGAATACGGGAGTTTTCTTTTGTATCACCCGCATCGCAGTGATTACGACATCATTTGCAATGAAATTGCCAGAAAAGTCCGCGAGCTTACCGGAAATACCAGATTCAACATTCATGTCGGAGTGTATGAGAATGTCAGCAAGGACATGGATCCGGAACAGCGTTTCGAAAAGGCTGCGCTTCTGTGCTATGACAACAAGACCTCCTATAAGACAGGTTGTTATTTTTACAACATGGAAGCACACGAAAAGGAAATGTACAACGAGCGGCTGATCCTGATGATGGACGATGCCCTAAAGGACAGACAGTTCCGGGTATTCTATCAGCCGAAATACGAAATACAGGGAGATTCTCCGGTGCTTCACAGTGCCGAGGCCCTGGTGCGATGGTTCCATCCCGAGCTCGGCATGATAAGTCCGGCCGCCTTTATCCCGCTTTTTGAGAAAAACGGTCTGGTGCTTAAGCTGGATCGCTATGTGTGGACGGAAGCGGCAAAACAAATAAAAAAATGGTATGACACTTTCAGCAGGAAGATTCCGGTTTCGGTTAACGTATCCCGGGTTGACATCTATGCTCCCAGCCTCGAAAAGGAACTCCTGGCTCTTCTGTCAGCCAATGGTCTCACCTCGGACGATCTTCTCCTGGAGATAACAGAATCCGCATATACTACCGATTCTACCCAGATTATAGAGACCGCCACCAGGCTCAGGAGTCTCGGCTTCAGAATCGAAATGGACGATTTTGGAACCGGATATTCCTCCCTGAACATGCTGACATCGCTCCCCATTGACGCGCTTAAACTGGACATGTCCTTTATTCGCAAGATGATGAACAGTTCCCGGGATCTTAAGCTGGTAAAGCTCATCCTGGATATTGCCAAATTCCTCAGGATTCCCGCCATAGCCGAGGGAGTGGAGGAAGAAAAGCAGTGCCAGGCCCTCCGCAAAATGGGATGTGAGCTGATTCAGGGGTATTATTTTTCAAAGCCGGTACCTCCGGAAGAGTTTGAAGCTCTTATCATGAAGGAGACCGGAATTCCTGCCTGACTTTTGTGGCAGCCGGATCCCGGAATCGGCCCCGGGTAACGGTAGCGGCGTCCGGATACGGAGCAGTCGGCAGGGCAGTTTTAAATAATGCCGGGGAGAAAGCGGCAGAAATGCGGAAAGGAGATTCTTAATCATGATCACCGTTCAGAAGCTCAGGGATTTCGGAGCCGATGTCAGCGACGGACTGCGCCGCTGCTCCGGGATGGCGGATTTCTACCTCGAAATGGTTAATTCCGTGCTGGGAGATGCTCCGAGGTTTGATGAAATGGAAAAGGCCATCAAAGAGGGAAGCTTAAGGGAGGCCTTTGAAATCGCTCATTCACTTAAAGGTGTATATGCCAATCTTTCCCTCACTCCGGTACTGGACCCCATAGTCAGGATAACCGAAATGCTCAGGCATGAAAAAGCCGGAGACTATACCGCCGTGCTTCGCGAAATCCGGGAAAAGCATGCCGCGCTGGTCGCTCTGGCAAATGATGACTGATTCCCGGGGTATCCTTGATTTTGCCAGTCTTCTTTTCAGTACCGGACTCACTTTCCGGTATTGTCATTCAGGTTCCGACTCCGGTCTTTTTCTGCGGTCTTTATTTTTCTCCGGGAAATTTTGCGGGGCACGGCAGCATTTTTCATTTGCCTGTGGGAATTATGCAATTTCCTGAAAAATGTCCCAAAATGTTTCTTAACTTTTTCAAAATCGCATATCGGTAACGTTATTAAGCTTTCCAATTGGATAGAATTAATCCGACTACCTTGAAAATCCGTTTTTTATAAGATTTTTCCGGTTGCCGAGGCGGCCGGACGCAGCAGAGGAGACGCAAGAATGAACATCAAACCCAAACTCTACGTTGACGGCAGAGCCAAACCCGATTCCGGTGGTGCTGGCTATGTTGTGGAAGCCCATAGTCCCGAGGGAACCGTTTATATCGTGCATTACGGCAAGCTTCCCGAATATCTGGATGCGTCAAACACTCCCGAGGATGCCAGAACTCCGAAGCAGATCGAGATCCTGAAGGGCGTTTCCAATGACGAGCCTGCAGTGTTTATTGAGGAAAAAGCCACCGGAAATCTGTTCGGCCCTGAGGATTACCGCATGATGGAAGGGAAGATTGTCAGAAACGTGGACGATTTTGATCCCTTTATCGAAGGCGAGTCCGACTGGTTCAAAAGACAGGACATTCACAGCGTGGAACAGTATATCCAGTACATGGAGGATCATTCAGAGAACACCCAGCGTCTGACTCTTACCGATGCCGCAGTGAACTTCATCGAGGATCAGATAAGGCAGGCCTATTCCCAGCAGGGCAGCTCAGAATGGGATTTCACCTGCGACGTCTCCATGGATGACAATGAGGAGGGACAGGAGACCAAAGCCTCCGATGAACCCGTTGATGATACTCCCAGGGAGCCGGAACCGCAGTTTGTGTTCGGCTTTGACGATGACGATGAGGAGATCCAGCGTCTTCGTGCCGCCATGCGCCAGAAGAAAACTGAACGTGAGACCGTAGGCGAGGATCCCAACTTCAAGTATCACGAAAACGATCTTCCCAAGCTGCCGCCCATGGATATCTGATTTTCGACGAAGGATCATCGTTGCTGTTCCGATGAACATTTTTGAGACAGGCCCCGTACCGGGGCCTTTTCAGTTATTCAGGGGAAACGGGGTACTTTTGAAGCTCACGATTGATAAAAACGTGCCTCCATTATCCCGGACAGGCGTTCCGAATATGTAAATATGTCATTTGTGTGCTATATTTGCAGTTCAGGTGTCGCAAAACCTGGAAATACGGTAATTTATGAGGACATGTCAGGTTCGGAACATGCAGTCATTGAACTTTCCGAACTCCTGATCATGAGTAAGAATCATCAGAGGTCATTTCATAATTCGTACCAGATATCTCATCAGGTTCTTATGACAGATCCTGCCTTCCGAAGCATGAAATGCTTTCAGAGCCAGGTTTTCCGGGAGATTGCGACAAGGAAAGACCTCATATAACAGGTCTTAACACAGGAATAAATGAAACACTATGGATAATTCAAACCTCGCAATCAGAATTCTGACCTCAAAGAGAGTCTGCGACCTTCTTGAAATGTTCGGTGTGGGAGGCTTCATCGGCGGAATTGTGCTGATTTCCCTGGACAGGAGCATCATTGTTGCCGTGACGCTGATTGTTCTCGGGCTCGTCAGTGCCGCAGCCTCTCTGATTCTCGATATTAAGGCCGGCAGACATTAAATGAAGTTTGGTATTCCAGAATGTGGAAATTTAAAGGTAACCGAAATGAATGCATCAGATAACAAGGATAACACTGTCCCGCATACCGCCGGCGCAGACAAGACTCAGGGGGGCGGTGATCCCGGAAGGGCTCTTCCCGATAACGGCATTTCGTCTCCTGAAGACCGGAATACGGATGATTACTGGAAGAACCGGGCATCCGATTTTGACTGCATCATGAAGTTCATGTCATGCACTGACACTGACGAATGTGAGCGTTTTGCCAGAATATGCGACCGGAAAATAATATGGGAACTTCTGGAAAATGAAAGAAAGTTCTTCACTTCTCCGGATAAGGTTCGGGATTATGTGGCCTGCGAGATCCGGGATCGTAAAATCTCCGAAAAGCTGGAAACGGAAGCTCTGGCCGAAGCTGCCAGAGCCGCCGAGGAAGCACATGCCGCCGCGCTGAGGGCTGACCGGATTGAATCTGAGATTATTCAGGAAATTGCAGCCTTTGAGGATCTTCTTGGGGAGGCTGAATGTCTTTTTGAGATCCGGGGGAATGAATTCATGCCGGCTCTGGCAAGTTATGAAACCGGATGGGACAGACTGGCAGAGAAGAAGGCCGAACTTGCATCATCCCGTGTTACGCACGCCAGGGAGCGGGCCAGCATCGAAACCAGAAGAGCGAAGAAGTCTGAAGAGGATCTTGCAAAGGTTAGATGGGAGATTCAGGATTTAAAGAAGCTTATGCAAAGCTGCCTGAAGGAATAGCCCCGGCACGTGGAAGCCGTGTAAAATCTGCCGGGACCTTGTCCCTTCGACCTCCGCGGAGGGAAGGATGGCTGTTCAATCTCAGAATACCCGGTTAAAGACAAAGGGAGCCTCTGCTCCCTTTGTCACTTTGTGTTTCTTTTTAACTCTGCAAAGTCTGCATGACTTTCGGGATTACTTGTACTGGGACTTTCCGGCACCGTTCAGCTGAATGGTGCTTACATTGCCCGGGAATTCAAAGTAGTCCTCATGCCCGCCTTCGGTGGATTCCACACGAAGGTCAAACTTGTCATACTTGACTTCAACTACCATTTCCATGGTTTCGCCGGGATTGATAACCTGGCCTTCAATCATGTTCTCTTCCCAGTCATCGGTTTCGCTGTCGCTGAGATATACGGCATTGATAACGGAAGAAGTGTTGTTTACCAGGTCAAAGTTGGCGCTGGCGGTGCCGGCAGCCAGCATGAGAACGGAACCGGCGATTAAAGCGAGCTTCATAATTAATCTCTCCAAAAGTCTTTCATAGTATGGGGGAAGAATGCATCCTGAAAGGGCGACTTCCTGTTTCTTACACACAAATCAGGGATTTTATAATCCTGAGTTTCGGAAATTTTTCGTCCGTGGTGTGAAGTACAGCACGGATTTTCGGGGAATATCAGGGCATTGTCAAGGCTTTTGCATATGAATAATCCCGGACGGCACTTCGGGATTGCATCGGAAAACTCAGGGTAAAAGCAATGTTAAAGCCTTATGATACAAGGTTTCCCGCATCTGAGAGCTTATCTTCCCCGGCTTCCCTGATACACATTTCGGTAACAATCTGTAACTATTTGCAATATTCTGCATACGAAGAATTACAGTATTAGGAATCGAATAGCTTCCTAATACACCACTACCATCACCGTTCCAATCAAGTATGACATTACAGTGACGATTGAAGAGATTGATCTTACCATCATAATACTCGAATACATCTGTTGCAAAATGGTTAAGATCAGCAATAGTGGTTGGGGTTGTGTTAAAAGACATACTAATCCTCCTTTAGTGAGTTGAGTTCGAACTTGGCGAAAAATTCTTTCTCAAGTTCTTCGGTTGATTTGTTGGATGCAGGGATACAAAGGTTACGCTTACCATTAATAGGATTAGGTAACTCTTGATGCTCCCTAATTTTGTTAAGCGGTAATTCATAATGAATCTGATTAACAAATTCATTACTCCTACCAAACTGCCTAGCAATCATGTTATACATGCTTATGGCAGCATTAATATTGTTAAATATACCATAAGATATACCATTAACAATCACTTTGAATAATCCAGGTGATACTTCATGAACACCTATAGGGCCAGTGCCGTTTTCAGCAGCTAATCTAAGCTGTTTTTCAGCAGT
>CACYPY010000062.1 GCA_902776415.1 uncultured Ruminobacter sp. | reverse complement strand
GAGCATCGTATTCCCTGATAATCACCAGATTAAGATCCGGCACCGTTTCACCTCCGGCATACCCGGAAACGATTCTGCTGGGTATGCCGGCCATTCTGAGCATGATGGCCATGGCTTCGGCATAGTGCACGCAGAAGCCGCTTTTGCCCTCCGTCAGGAAAAAATCCACGTGATTGCGACCCGGAAATCCGGTGCGACCGGGTTTCAGGGTGTATGAGAAGCCGTTTTTGAAATAGCTGTAGATGGCCTCCGCCTTTTCCCGGGGATCCGTGAGATGGCCGGTAAGTTTCATGGTGAGTTCCGCGGTGCGGGGATTGTCTCCCGGCACGAGTCTCAGAAATGATCGGGAATAGAGCTCTTCGGATCCGGGAGCATATTCCGAATACCAGGTAAAATGAAGAAGCGTCCTGGAGCCTACGGGCTTATTGACGGTGTAGGTGTCATCCCTGTTGTAGAAGGCATCATCGCTGCTGTTTCCCGAGAATTTCAGAGTGGGGATGAATATGGTTCCCGAGGGTTCCAGCATGACGTCATACTCCGTGCCTCCCGGAGCGGATGGTTTGGCCTTCGGGGATTCCGCAAAGGGATTGTAGGCAATGCGGCTCTGATCCCGGGACACCAGAAGATCCTGACTCCATTCGTTGTTACGGTAGCGGCTGTAGGTCATCACCCGAAAGTACAGCGGTGAGGGAATTCCGTCTCTGAAGCTTACCCGGGCCACCAGTTTGTCGGACTGGTACAGGTTCTCCAGGTTTCTTGCGGAGAAGGAGTTTGAAATGCCGGTAATGCCGGATTTTTCGCTGCCGGGCAGCACCCAGAAGGAACCGAAGCGCGGCAGAATCAGAAAGAGAACCGCTGTCAGGGGGAGGGCCGGCAGAAACAGCCGGAGCATAAGCCTGAAGTCCTCTCCGACGGTGCTTCTTCTGGTGAGGGCAATATAGATCCAGATTATCAGAATCCCCGCCGCGACAAGATAAAGGGCGATAAAAATCCGGTAGTGGAATATCAGGGGCAGAATGCTGAGAAATACCAGGGCTGCCGCATGCACAAAAGAATCGCGTTCGCTGGAATATTCCAGAAATTTCAGGGCGCATCCCAGTACCAGAAGGTTTATGGCGGCAATTCCGGCCTGTCTGTGGATAATTCCCTCCGCTGTGAGACAGACAATGCCCAGCACGGTTATTGCCCGCACCGTCAGCCGTGACGGCGGGCGAAACCAGTTCAGTGTAAAGCCGGTTTTGATGACCGCCGCTGCAAGGGATATCAGGATTACCGAGATGAACAGGGTGCTGCCGGACAGCACGGTGGCCATGATGTAGAGAATCCCCATCAGGGTCAGTGCCTTTTTAGACGCCAGCATGATACCGTCCTTCAGGCAGCAGGGACAGTCTTGTCAGAATTCTTCCGGTATGAGCACCGGCAGTGTCCGGAGCTTCAAAAATACCGAAGGCGTTAAATCCGAAGCGCTGCTCCTTTCTGGCCAGATCAACCACCGCCCAGGTGAGCTTGCTGATGGAATCCTCATAATTTCCGGAGCGGATACTGTTGATGTTGAGATAGAGATCCATGCTGTTGTCCTGGGAAAAATCCTTTACCATAAGGCCCTGTCCCCGGGCGGTTCTTTTCCAGTCAATAATTCCGGGAGGATCTCCGGGGCGGTAGGGCCTGACTCCCGAGATTTCGTCCCGACTCTGAATTCTGGCGCGGGTTTCCGGAATTTCGGAAATCCCCTGTTTTTCGGATGAGGAATCCCGGGATCCGAAGACGAGTCCCGGAAGGCGATCCAAAAGGTATTCACAGCTTACCGGACGGGGATAGATCAGAATTTCGGTTTCCGGCTTTATGTAGGAAAACGTGTTGATAATTCCCAAAGGCCACGACGAGCATACCGCCAGGAGCGGCACCCGGAAGAGACCGCGCTTTTCATTGGCAAAGCTGAGCTGGACGGTGGACCCTGTGGCGAGATCCGGAGCGATCAGTGCAGTCGCTCCCGGTGCCGTAATGCGGAGTCCTTTTACAATTCTGGATTGCCCCGGTGCGGTACGGGCGGAGACAAACACCGGCAGGGGCAGGGTGGTTCCGGCATGCACGGCGATATTCATTTTTTTTATTTCAATTCCCACACCGTTCATATTGAAAAAGCCGTAGAACACGGAGGTAAAAATCACGCACAGCAGAAAAACCGCCAGAATGAGTACCAGGTTGTTCTGATAATTGATGCCGAAGGCCAGCATGGCCAAAAGAATCAGGAGGAGTATCCAGCCGCCTTTATTTGGCCAGACATAAAGATTGCGGATACCCAGGGGAACTCCGCAGGGGACGGCGAAACGGATGCGCAGTTTTTTTCGCAATTCTTGCAGCATGATGAACATCCTCAGACCAGCGGAGTTATCTGATTCAGAATCCGGTCGCTGTAGGATGCGGTATCCAAAGAGGAGATATTCCCCTTGCGGAGCCGGTGTTCGGCGGCTGCCGGGAAAATCTCCTGCACATCATCCGGGGTTGCATAATCTCTTCCTGCTATGAAGGCACGGGCCCTCGCGGCTGCCAGTATGGCCCGGGCGGCCCTGGGAGAAAGCGGGTTAGGAATTTCCTGGTCGGTACGGCTTTGTATGCAGAGATTAACGATATATTCGCATACCGGATCGGATACAAATACCTTCTGAACCTCGTTCTGAAGGGTAACGATGCCCTCGGCGGAGGTCAGGGCAGGCAGATTCGGATCGCGGTTTTCGTTTTTAAGGATGCGTATTTCCTCGGATTTGGACGGAAAGCCCAGGGATATTCTCATGGCAAAGCGATCCAGCTGTGATTCGGGCAACGGAAAGGTTCCTGCCTGATCCAGGGGATTCTGGGTGGCAACAACAAAAAACGGCTCCGGGAGTCTGCGGGTTTTTCCTTCATAGGAAACCTGATGTTCGGCCATTACCTCCAGAAGTGCGCTCTGGGTACGGGGTGATCCGCGGTTGATTTCGTCCGCCAAAAGCATGTTGGTGAATACCGGCCCCGGGTGAAATTCGAAATCCCGGCTTTTTTCGTTGAAGATGCTGGTTCCCAGAAGATCTCCCGGCAGCATGTCCGAGGTGAACTGAATTCTCTGACTGGAAAGGCCCAGTACCAATGACATGGCACGGGCCAGGGTGGTTTTGCCCATTCCGGGAAGATCCTCGAGAAGCAGGTGCCCGCCTGAAAGGAGGCAGCTGAGAGCCAGAGCAAGCTTTTTTTCTTTATCAAGTATGACCGAATTAAGGCTTTTAAGGATGTCCTGACAGAGTGACATGGGAATTCTCCGAAATAACAGCAACGGGGCTATCATAGCGGCCCCCGGGAATGATGTCTGTGACAATGTCGCAGAATTCCGGAAAATCATTCCGCTTGCAGCGTGGAAAGAGGGCGGAAAAATTCCGGAAGCCTGAATGAAGAATACGACACCGGCCGGGGAAATCCGGCAGAACAATATGGTTAAAAAACTGAAATTGCAAAAAAAAGAATTACCCTCCCGTACTCAACAGGAGAGAAGCCTTTAAGTTTTGAAAGAGAACTATTCGGCAGTCTGAGCCGGGTTGGTTTCCCTGGGAACCTTGACTACCACGATGTTGACAGCATGATAACCTTTATCCCCTTTTTCGAGATCATAGGTAACAGTCTGTCCCGGCTTCAGGGTTTTGAAGCCTTCCATGGAAATACAGGAAAAGTGAGCGAACACATCCTCGCCGCCCTCGTCCGGGGTGATGAAGCCGTACCCCTTGGTGTTGTTAAACCATTTAACCGTACCTTTTGCCATAAATAAACTCCAGTAATTCTCCCCCGCGGATTATCAGCTTTCGGATATTTCAAAGATAATTTCCGAACCGGAAACACAGGGTAAATCAAAATAAAAAGGCATAAAGCTTTTTTCAGTTTAACATTCAGCAAATCACGAGTGACACAGAAATCTTCATGTTTTTTTAAGGTTATCAACATTTTTACGGCATATTTCGTGAAATGTGCGGGAAAAAAACACGGGCGGCATCAGGGTAAAATACGGAACTAGACAATGCCCTTGCTGATCAGAGCTTCCTTCAATATCTCAAATTTCAGATCCCGGAGGTCGTTTTCGGCACCGGGTTCCGGTTCATGGCAAATCTGGAGACAGTTTTCGTGAACCGGTTTCCAGGCCACGTTGTTTTCATAACCAAGCTCCGATTTGGTTTTTATATATGCGAAAATGCCGTGTTTGCCGAAAGCGGATGCAACATGCACGAAGGAGGTGTCCGGAGACAGTACGAAATCGGAATGCTTTATCAGCATGGCAGCTTCGGCAAAGGTTTTGAACGGACTGAACACAATCCTGGAAGACGTCAGCTTCAGATCCCCGGAACCGAGGTTCAGGAGGACGATGACGTATTTTTCGGAGCAGTGCAGAAGATAGTCGCAGGCCTTGTTTATCAGTTCCGCGGACAGGGATCTTTCCGGTGTTGAAGCCGTGGCGTTTATCAGAACTGTCCGGGGAGGAAAACCATTCGGAAGCTTCTCGTTTTTCCGGTTCCTGATTTCCCCGAGCCAGGCGGTAACCCTGTTTTCGGTAGCTGCGGGAACTTCCAGGTGATAGCGGTAATCGGTTTCTGAAATGGCGATCCCGAAATAATCCCGGAGCAGGGTCACCGATCTGGAAAGAAAAGGCCTGCTTTCAATGGCGGTATAGGAGCGGGCGTAGATTTCCTTTATCATGGAAAAGAAATTTCGCGGAGGATTGTCCGGTATCGGAACTCCGCTGTGTTCCAGATCCTGATTAAAACCGATAACGTTTTGACAGTCCAAAGTGAGGAGAGATTTCAGTTTGTGATGATCAAAATTCACATTCGGATTGGCAAAATCCAAAACCACATCCGCCTTTTTGCGGTTTTTAAGATATTTTCCGAAAAAGTCGTGTTTGTCAACTCTGATGAAGCTGTCCACGAAGGGCATAATCTCCGGAAGGACGGACAGCAGTCTGTCGTAGCAGACGATGCTTATTTCGCAGGCGTGCTGTTTAAGAATGTAAATAAGTCCGGATATGACAATGGTGTCTCCGATGCCGTTTCCGGGCATCAGAATGGCCACACGGCAGCCGGTTTTTTCCCGGATACTGTCAGAAATGCGCTTCTGCATTTCCTGATCCGTGAGGTTTTTGTCCTTCTTCTGAACAAGACGGTACACTATCAGGTAGAACCTGATTCTGAGCATTCTTGAAAAGAGCATGCGGCTTTTGCTCAGATTTTTGAAAAACAGAACCGTATTTTGCAGCATTGATGGCATTTTCAGTTTCTCCTGGCCTGGCACCGTTTGTAAGAGTCAGGCATTCTCTCCGGATTTCCCGGAGGGAACGGAAAGAAATTTTTCGGCAAGATAATTCTCGGTCAGAGCCCTGGTTATCTCCGGGCGGTCTATGACAAAAGCGGCGAAGTCCCTCCGGAGAAAAGCCCCGAGATCCGTATCCTCGCCCAGAATAAAAATGTTATCCGGGTGGTAGACCTCTGAATTTCGTATAGCGGGATTGTCGGTAATAAGCTTTTTTCTGAAAAACAGGGCTTCCAGAGGTCTGAGCGAAAGTCCGGCATGGCCCGGACGCATTATTTCCAGGATAATGGAGGATGAGGCTGCCTTTTTCAGATAGTCGGGATAGGAAAGTCGTTTTTCGTAAACGCACTCCTTCAAATCTCCGGCAGAGGCGCCGCCTTCAAGGCAGATGTACAGAGACACTGCTACTCCTTCAGCTTCAAGCTGAGACTTTATGTCCCGTATTTTTACCAGTCTTTCGGAATCACAGCTTCCGCAGAAAAAGGCTTCCTTTGCTTCCGTCCGGTTGGTGCTTCTGAGAATCTCCCGGAACATGGTGGCGGACAGCGTTTGCGGAAAATACTTTACCGGACTTGGAAAATCCCGTGCGTAGGATTCAATTTCAAAGCCGGGGATTTTTTCTGCCATCATGGTAAGAATTCCGGGAAAGCTTACCCGGTTTCTGCCGTCGATGATGCGGAGAATGTAGCGGCGGTAGGAGGTGTTTCTGATAATATCTCTGATGAAGAAGGGATCAGTCATGTTCCAAAGAACCAGAGTGCCCTTTTCAGGCGCTTTGGGGTGTATCCGGCCTCCGAACAGATCTGCCAGGAGTTTCAGCAGAGGAATGGCCAGAGTAAGGAGATACTTCCGGGAGGGATAGAGACGCAGTCTGGCCATGGAGGAATCCGCAGTGAACACCTTTTCACATTCCGGATGCATTTCGTACATGCCTTTGAGAGCCTGGCTGAGATAGCTGTCGTCAAAAAGATCCCTGGTCAGGAGAGCATGGCTGCCTTCATGATCTGCCAGAGCGGCAATAATTATTTTTCTGATATCTCCGGGTTTCAGAATGTTTTTTCCGGGAATACCGTATTTTCTGGCATAAGAATGGACATGCCTTGCCGAGATCAGGATCGGGCAGTCGCTTCCGTCGGAACTGAATGTTCCGATGTCCTTTACCGCAGCTTCCGGGCGGGAATTATTGATTTTTTCCGGTTCCGGAGCATACGTCTCTCTGACATGAAACAGGTGTGATACAAGAAGCCAGCGGGAAAAAAATGATTCGGGATCTGTCAGAAGAATGATTTCCAAAGGTTTGTACACTGGCGGCCCCCCAAAAAAAACTGTCAGTCGCCGGTCTGCTGCCGGCGGAGTCCGGGAAAGGGCGGGACTCTGTCGAAAACGGGGAATATTCCCGCAAAAATGCTCTGTTCAGGAGTGAGGTATTCAGTAGACAGAAAAAACCGGCTGCCCGGGAGCATAATTATAGCCGACAATGTCCGGCAGAGATATAAAAGGCCGGAAACATCTTTATGCTTTGAGACCTGCTTCAGACTGTGAAAACACCGGGAATGCCGGAATTCCTGCCGGATTTCGGGAGCCCTGAAAAAGTCAAATATCAGTATTCAAGACGGAAGCTTTGGATTTCCCGCTTTTCCCGGAGACAGTGTTCGATTTCCGGAAGAAGACCTGATTTGAGCCTTTTTGCGGTATTCAGAAACTCCCGTCCTTTTTCCGGATTCGGTTCTTTAATGCCAAGTCCCCGCATCATGCAGAAGCCGTACAGGGCGGCGGCATCGCCGTAGTGGTATTCATTTTCGTAATTGAATTTGAAATACATTTCCAGGTTGAATACCGCATCCCGGTAATCCGGAGGAAGAGTCCCGATATCGGCAAATCTGCCGCGCAGAACCACAGCCTTTTCCGGATGATTACCCTTGTCGGATTTTTTTTCGCGGCAAAGATCTTCCATGATTTTGCGTCTTTCTTCTCCGGAACGGCATACCTCCAAAAGAGTGCTGTCTTTAGCCGGTTTCAGGGAGTTCTGGAAGAAGTACAGGATCCCCAGAAGGTAATAGCATTCATAATATTCGTTAAATACGGCTCTCTCGCAAAAATCCCGGGCCGCGTTTATGTCCTGCTCGATTCCGTCTCCGGTAAGACGCATGAGCGCCATGCGGGGCAGAGGTACCACCAGATCCCGGGACAGGAGCCATTCAAAAATCCGGTAGGCTTCCTCTTTGCGGCCACGGCGGTACAGCCGCATGGATCTGAACAGCCGCCAGAAGAGCTGTACCATTCTGTACAGATCGTACCAGTAAAAGAGAAAAAGTGAACAGAGGCAGATCAGTGCCTTTATGAACAGATGATCGTCAACCTGACCGTAAAAGAAAAAGACGCTACCTACAATAACCGCTACAATCAGGGATCTTGCAAGAAAATATAACAATTAGTCAGCCTTTCGGGGGTTAGCGGGAACGGAATATGATGCGTCCCTTGGAAAGGTCATAAGGGGTGAGCTGAACGGTTACCTTGTCGCCGGTAAGAATTCTGATATAGTTCTTGCGCATTTTTCCTGAAATGTGAGCCATTACAACATGGCCGTTATCAAGCTCAACGCGAAAGGTGGTATTAGGCAGAGTCTCAACTATGGTTCCCTGCATTTCGATGCAATCTTCTTTTGCCATAAAATCCTCAATATTGACTTATTTTCCGGAACAAAACCGGATGAAACTCCGGCAGTCCGTCCGAAGTCAGATGCCAGTCGCCCCCGGTATGCTTCAGTTTGCTGTCAATCAGGTCTGATCCCCTCTCTGAGCCCTACAGGAAATATCGCTGCCATCTCTGCATATACGCTACAGACCGGGCATTTTACTATTATTATCAGAATTTGCAAATACCGCCTTAAATTATCTCCGGTTTTCGTTATCAGTACCGGAGGGGCTGATAACGAAAACAGAAGTGTTCAATAACGATACCCCCTGATGTGAAAAGGCCTCAGCATTATTTATCCCGGGGTGGGGAATTATTTGTCCGTTCCCCAAAAATCCCGTGCAGCGAAAAAATAACGGGGTGTTTGTGCATAAGTCCGGAAAACCGGTGATTTAAGCCGTTTTGCATTGTGCAAAACCTGTGGAGAATCTGCTGATAACCTGTGGAGAAGTCTGTGTAAAACTTCTTTTGCAAAACAGTGCACATGATCTCATAAACATATAAAAACAGTCATAAATATTACGTTTTACGTGCTGTTTGCGGTAAAATTCCTCATCCGGGCCGTTCTGTGCATTTGCTGACTGTTGCCGAGCAATTCCTGACGGCGGAGGCTTGTTCCGTCCGAAACTGAATACAGGTAAAGTAAAATTTATGATGCGTAAAACCCTGCTGGCTCTTCTTATCGTGGGAGTGCCTCTGGCACTTGTTTATGCTTTCCTCTTTATTCTTCCTCAGTTCGTCAACGATGAAAGGGAGAATTCCGTTCTTAACGAGCGTTTTGCCACGGTGGTTGGCGATACTGTTCTTCCCAATATTGCCGACAATGCTGTCGGGCATAACAGCAGAGCGGATCAGGTGCTCCGTTACAGCATGGAGCACGGCGATCATCCGGATGATGTCTTCTATCATAATCTTGACGTGAGAGAACATGTCAACCGCAACACCTCATTCTATGATGTGTCCGCGGAGACCCCGGAGGATCTCCACGACATCATCGAAAGCAGCGCTCCTCTGAATGCCAATACCAACAAGCGCAGCATAGTGAAGGTCAGCTACGCCATCAACTGGAATCTTGATGTGAGACAGGAGCCGGAGCAGTGCGAGTTCTATGGTGCCGATATCACTGTGGACATTACCACGGTAATGCCCAACTGGATGGAGGTCAGAAATCAGGCCCCCGAGGTTCAGGAGCAGTGGTCCCGTTATCTTGCTGATGCCTCCCATTACAGCAGCCGGCATGATCCCATTATTATAAAGGCCAGCAAAAATCTGGCTCAGAAGATCCGCTATGTCGGAAAGCAGCGGTTCTGCAATGATCTTATTGAAGCTGTCAATACCATGGGAGATGACAGTCTTACCGGTGCCGAGAAGATGATGGCCAGATACAAGAGCGAGACCGGAAACGGCCGTCTCATGGGAGTTCAGGTTCCGGTATTTGCCCAGAGTAATTATATTAAAAGTCTTGACGAGGATGACGAGCAGAATCTCTGAACTTCATTTTCGGGGGACACCTTAAGAAAAGGCCTGCCGGACTGGCTCCGCAGGTCTTTTTTCATCTCCGGAGAAAAGTGCCGGCTGAACAGTTGTTCTGCCGGTAACAGGGAAAGGGCATGATACATGACTGCCAGAAGGTACGGAATGGGCTTATAATACCCCGGTTTTCCGGCAAGGGGTTCGGGCCTGACACCTCCTTGCCGTTACCTGAACGAGATTGTTGTCTGAGGAGAAATGCTTATGCCCATGGGATGGATAATTACGGGAAGTGTGGTACTTCTTATAATAAGCAATGTTTTTATGAATCTGGCCTGGTATCTTCATCTCAGCAAAATGGCGGAACGTCCGATTTTTTATGCCATTCTGTTTTCCTGGGGAATTGCCTTTCTGGAGTACGTGCTGATGGTTCCCGCCAACCGCTGGGCTTCGGCATATCTCTCGGTGAGTCAGCTCAAGATCATGCAGGAAATGATCACTCTTTCCGTATTTCTCCCGCTGTCGATCTTCGTGTTCGGAGAAAAATTCAGCTGGGACTATGTCTGGTCGGCTCTCTGCATGATGGGGGCGGCATTTTTCGCCTTCAGGAGAATGCTGTTCAGTGCTGCCTCCTGAGACAGTCATTAACCGGCTGATGAAATGGCGTCCTTCGTCCGGACTTGAGCAGGAAGGACAGGGAAGGGGGTATATATAACCCCCTTGTTCGTTTCGAAGCAGAATGCCGGTGTCTTTCAGCGGCTTCCGCCGAGGAAGCCGTCAGTCAGATCATTTTGGCATGGAATGTCTGAAGGATTCGGCGTACTTAAACATCAAGCTCATGCTTTTAGCCGAGGATGTATTCCATTTGTCTATCTGCTGATTAAATGACCCGGCACACATAAACATTCGGCTCATATCGGTTACCTTTGAGGTATTCCATGTTCCAATCGGCTGATCAAATAACCCGGCATTTACGAACATTATGCTCATATTGGTTACCTTTGAGGTATTCCATGTTCCGATCGGCTGATTAAATCTGTATGCCTGCGCAAACATACCGCTCATATCCCTGACGTTTGAGGTGTTCCAGTCTCCGACAGGATGATTGAATTTCTCCGCAAAGTCAAACATGTGATGCATATCTGTAACATTTGAGGTGTCCCATTTTCCGAGAGGCTGATTAAATAAGCGAGCATTGCGGAACATATGCGTCATGTCGGTTACAGATCCGGTATTCCATTCCCCGACAGACTGATTGAAACTGACAGCTCCGTTAAACATGTCCCTCATATCCGTTACCCGGGAAGTATTCCATCCTGCAATTTCCTGGTTGAATGAACTTGCTTTTCTGAACATCCCACGCATGCTGGCTACCCTGAAGGTATCCCAATCACCGATGTCCTGATTAAAACAGACAGCACCGGCAAACATGTAGTCCATACGAGTGACTTTGGAGGTGTCCCAGGATCCGATTGGCTGATTGAAGGATGTGGCACCGGCAAACATACTGATCATACCGGTGACGCAGGAGGTGTTCCATTGTCCGATGGGCTGGTTGAAGTGCACAGCACCGGCAAACATGTAGTCCATACGAGTGACATGGGAGGTATCCCATTTCCCAATGTCCTGATTAAAACAGACGGCACCGGCAAACATACTGATCATACCGGTGACGCAGGAGGTGTTCCATTGTCCGATGGGCTGGTTGAAGTGCACGGCATCGTGAAACATCTCGTTCATATCAGTGACTTTGGAGGTGTCCCAGGATCCGATTGGCTGATTGAAGGAAACAGCCCTAAAAAACATATAACGCATGCTTTTGACGGAAGATGTGTTCCATTCACCTATAGGCTGATTGAAGGATGTGGCATCGAAAAACATACTGTTCATGTTTTTAACTGCAGAGGTATCCCATGCACCTATCGGCTGGTTGAAAGATGTGGCATCGCAAAACATGCAGCTCATGCTTTTAACCGCAGAGGTATCCCATTTTCCTATCGGCTGGTTGAATGAAAATGCGTTCATGAACATACTGCTCATCTGTTCGGATGAAGAAGTGTTCCAGCAGCCAATTGGCTGGTTAAAGGAATATGCGCTCAGGAACATGCTGGACATATCCGTAACCGCGGAGGTATCCCATTTGTCAATCGGCTGATTAAATGAAGATGCGAGCATGAACATGCCGGACATGTTTTTAACAGCAGAGGTATTCCATTTTCCGATCGGCTGGTTGAATGATACTGCAAGTCTGAACATGAGTGACATATCTGTCACACCGGAAGTATCCCAGTTTCCTATGGGCTGGTTGAATGCCCTGGCTTTCTCAAACATATTGCTCATATCAGTAACCCGGGACGTGTTCCAGCCCCCGACAGGGTGATTGAATTTCAGGGCATTGGCAAACATGGCATGCATATTTGTAACATTTGAGGTGTCCCAGTTTTCAATGCCGTCAAAATTCTCCCGTTCTGAATCATAAAAAAGCTCACTCATGTCGGTAATGTTTGAGGTGTCGATGTCGGCAAGATCTGTTTTGTTATCTGTTACCAGAGCTTTGAGTTCTTCCTTTGTTTTGGGAATGTACCTTGACATATATTTTGTCTCCTGTGATATTGTTTGTTGAAAAGTATAGCTATTATAGTTTAATACGGTAGATTAAGTAAATGTAATTATCATAAAACATTATAAAATATAAAATATTTTTGATATGGATCGCAATCGTATGACTGACGATACAGTTACAGAGTTACGTCGCTGTTGTTCCTCAGAACACGGAGGTTGTTTTCAGCGATGAAGCTTAAGCCTGTAGTGGCCCGCCGGCCGCGGCGGGGACCCGGACTTTGAACCGAAGCGCTGTACATCATTTCTGAGGAGGTATTCACGGGATGACAGATCTCCCGGCTGCGAGGATCCGGGGTCTTAGGAAGGATCGGAAAAAGAAAAAGCCCTGAACAACTCAGGGCTTTGATAACGGAGAGGTTCGGATTACTCCCGGTATGCTCCCAGAACCAGACAGGCATTTGTGCCGCCGAATCCGAAGCTGTTGGACATTACCGTTTCAAGCTGCTGTTCCGTGTATTTGGTAACCAGCGGGAGTCCGGCTACCACAGGATCCGGATTTGTCACATTGATGCTGGGGGCGATAAAGCCGTTGTTCAGCATCAGGAGAGAATAGATGGCCTCCTGAACTCCGGCAGCTCCCAGGGAATGACCTGTCATGGATTTTGTGGAACTGAATTTCGGCATGGCGTCCCCGAAGGTTTCCTTCATGGCCTCGATTTCCCGGGTATCCCCCACTTTTGTGGAAGTTCCGTGGGTGTTGATGTAGTCAATGCGGCGGTCAGCGATTCCGGACATGGCCATTTTCATGCAGCGCATCGCGCCTTCTCCCGAAGGAGCCACCATGTCATAACCGTCGGAGGTGGCACCGTATCCCAGAATCTCGCCGTAAATCCTGGCACCCCGTGCCAGGGCGTGAGAGAGTTCCTCTACCACCACCATGCCGCCGCCGCCGGCAATGACAAAGCCGTCCCGGTCGGCATCATAGGTGCGGGAAGCCAGTTCCGGAGTTTCGTTGTATTTGGTGCTCAGGGCACCCATGCCGTCAAACAGGCACGACAGCGTCCAGTCCAGCTCTTCCCCGCCGCCGGCAAATACCACATCCTGACGGTTCAGAAGAATCTGCTCCACTGCATTTCCGATGCAGTGTGCCGAAGTGGCGCAGGCAGAACTGATGCTGTAGTTGATTCCCCTGATTTTAAAAGGGGTGGCCAGACAGGCCGAGGTGGTGGATCCCATGCAGCGGGTGACCTGATACGGTCCCACTCTTTTGACTCCTTTGGTTTTCAGGGTTTCACAGGCTTCCACCTGATTTTTGGGGGATGATCCGCCCGATCCGCAGATGAGTCCGGTGCGTTCATTTGATACTTCGTTTTCCGAAAGTCCGGAATCCTTCACAGCCTCCTGCATCGCCAGATAGGCATAAACCGCAGCGTCTCCCATAAAACGTCGTACCTTGCGATCTATCAGCTCCGAAGTATCGAGTTTGACATTGCCCCATACCTGGGATCGCATTCCGGCATCGCGAAACTGCTCCGAGAAGGTTATGCCGGATTTTCCAGCTCTGAGAGATTCCAACACTTCCGAAGCATTGTTCCCTATGCTGGATACTATTCCGATACCGGTAATAACAGCTCTTCTCATAATATCTGTTTCTCCGTAAATTCTGTGGCTTAAAGCGGATTCAAGGCATGATTGGCACAATCCGCACAGTCATGCATTCATTCTATATCAATATTATGATTTTGAAAAAACAGTCATGGCAAACATTTGCCATTTTCTGAACCTTTGCAGCCTTTTCTGCAAAAAACACGCTGATTTTCATGAAGGAAAACGGATTTCGCTGATGTGCCGTTCGGAATCCTGCCAGTGTCCGGAGATTGCAGGTCGGGGGGCTTTTCGGGGATTTCCCGGAATCCCGGATTCTGTCATAATCTCTCCTTCTGTAAACGGGGGCTTCCGGAGGGTTTACTGATCGGAGCTTCCGTTTCCGTTCGGTCTTTGTAAGGAATGCTCTACATGGAAATATCGCTTGCCACCCGCCTGCCGGCCTCTCCGGTTCCGGAATATGCGAGAATCAGCATAGCCGGGGAAACTGCCGGCAGTCCTGTTTTTGATGATGTCTATTTTTCCGATGCCGGAGGATATCTGGAGTCGGAGCATGTCTTTATCCGCGGCAACCGGCTTCCGGAACGTCTGAGTGCGGGAGGATCTTCCGAATTTGTCATCGGCGAGACCGGCTTCGGCACCGGACGGAATCTTCTGGTTCTCATGAAACTGCTCCGGGAGCTCGGGGCGCAGGGCTGCATTCTCCCGGATATTCATTTCATTACCATGGAGAAATATCCTCTTCGTCCGGAGGATCTCAGAAGCGCTCAGGGCATTTTCCGGAATCTGTCCCGGGAGGCCGGACTTTTTCAGGAATGCTACCGGATAGCCGGCACGGGAATTCAGACTATGATTCCGGAACCGGGGCTTACAGTGCATCTTATTGTCGGGGACGTTCTTGATATCTGCCCCGCGCTAAGGCTGTCCCGTCCGGTGAATGCCTGGTTTCTGGACGGCTTTGCCCCGTCCAGAAATCCCGACATGTGGTCTCTTCCGGTGATGCGGGAGCTTTTCAGGATGAGCGCTCCCGGAACCACCCTGGCAACCTATACCGTCAGCGGAACCGCAAGAAGAAATCTGAATGCCGCCGGATTCGCAACAGCGAAGATTCCAGGTTTCGGACGCAAAAGGGAAATGATGGTGGGAGAGGTTTTTGAAACTGTACAGCCAGGCAAAGAATATCTTCGTGTTGTCCCATGATACGGAACATGGATTTCGGAAAGAACTATCGCTGTTGCTCATCAATAACCAAACAGATTGTGAACTATGTCTCATATTGACAAAAAGAATAAGCCTTTTTAAAATATACTAAACCGATTGGTTTGATAGGTTTTATTCATGTCGCCGGCAGCAATTTTCAGACAACCGCTGTTGCTGTGTACGTCATAATGGCAGAACGGTCAATAATGGCCGTGCTGTTTGCCTGATGCTGTTGGCTGTTTTCGTATTTGCATCGTAGTATGCGGTAAAGATGCCAGCGGTGGTAATTACTGCCGGAATTGAAAAAGTTGCCGGCTGTTGCCTGATATCGAAAAGCCGGCATTTCAGAAAATGATACTGTTGTC
>CACYPY010000061.1 GCA_902776415.1 uncultured Ruminobacter sp. | reverse complement strand
TTGGCAGTTCCTACGCTTCTCAGGTTTAAGCAGTATGTTGATAACTCGCATATCAGTCTGCTGTTTTCCAGTGAAACGCAAACGTTCAAGGTGGTGGGAATCACAGATGTCTTTGCAAAGGTAATAACGGCCATGGGGCAGGATTGGGTAAGGTACTACGTTCCTCAGACGTATCGCAACTTCTACAGCAGTCTGTTTGAAGATCTGGAAAGCAAGCCCAAGACTGACGGCCTGATTTTTTGAAAATGATGATTTTTCAGAGAGGATAGAATATTCCGAAAATTTACTGACCAATGTCGGTCATAAAATCCCTCTTCGAGCCCCAGAAATTCCACTGCCTCAAGACGATCGTCATCATCAAAATCCAGGCGGATATTCAGATCCATGTACCTGTCGCTGTCTTCGTCGAACTGTTTGGTATCGCGTAATTCATAGTTCATAACAGCCCTGGTTTCCGCTTTTGTCATCCCGAAACACAGTTCTCCTACCGACTTGTTGGGTACCACTTCAAAAATTTTTCATAAAAGCTTTTCTCCGTCAAAATTGAGTTTGCGTAGTCTTGCATTTCCTTGCTCTCCTTGTCATATTTGGAACCGAATTTCTTGCGAATAGCATCAATTTCGAGTTGAATAGCTTCCTTAAATCTGTTGGCTGAAACAATAAAATTTTCAATCAAAATTTCTTTGACTGAAATAATCTTAGCATCATTCTTTTGAAAAACTTAGTGCTCGTCGAATACTCCACAACCGCTTTCCATCTGCAAGCATCATTCTCTCTGGAGGTCATCCTGTTGTTCCGTGTTTATGGCGCCCTGAGGGCATGTGGCAGCAAAAAAAATACCGGAACCAATGCTCCGGTATCTCATGTCTCAAAGGGATTATGATGTTTCCTCGTTCCCTTCTTAAGGTTATCTACTGTCGTTGGTACTCCGGAGAGAACCTCCGGTTTCCGGACCTTTTTGGGAAACGGTTTTTGTTCCGGGATTATTTATCCAGTCTTTCAATCAGGCACTGGTGTTCCTTTGTTTTCGGGTTGTAGTTGATGCCGACAATAATGATATTCCGATATTGCTGTGTATAGCGTTTGAAGTATTCCTGTGTTTTAATCTGCTGAATAGCAATCTCTGCTGATTCTCCGTATTTAAACTCAATCAGAATCAGAGGATGTTTCTTAATTACCGGCTCGTACACTAAATCTACCCGTCCCTTTCCGGCCTGATCTTCACGATGATAGCTGTAATCATCAAGGGTTGACCATAGAAGCCCTGTTATCACGCAGAATGTAAGAGCAGATTCGGAGTTGTAGTCATATATCGATACTGCAGAAGAGTTATGTATTTCCTGAATAAGTCCTGCCGCCGTGTCTCCGTCAAGTTCCCTGATAGCCTTGAGCAGATTTTCAGAGCGTTTTATGGTGTCCATGCGTTCATACCAGTCCTGCTCTTTTACGATGTCCATTAAAGCTGATTTTATTTCCGCATTCGGAACGTATGCGATTCGGCGATTTTTGCTGTTTATAATCTTCTGTGGCCGTGTACTGTCCTCGTCTGAGGTTTCATCATCCGGATTAATACATCCAAGATACCCCAGACAAACCAGAAGGCAGAAGACATCATTTTTATCCTTTATGCTTACCATGTCATTCTGGAATTTGCCGCAATTGAAAGATATCTCATCACCTTCAATTAAATTCAGGATGTCTTCCTTGATACCGTCAAAATCCATGTTAATTAAGCGTACAACTTCTTCATTGGACGAAGTTCCGCTCCAGTAGCTCTGACAGACTCCGTCGCTTATGGCTGAAACTACAGAGTTGGGATTGTAAATATCAATATTGTTAAGTTTGTAGCCTTCATACCATTCCTTCAAGTCCTGTTGGGATACGTGGCACGATGGGCTTTCTACTATTGCGGCCACTTCCTCTTCTGTAAAACCGAAGTATTTCTCGTAAGGGATTGGTCTTAACATATTGTATTCTTTAAAACCGTTTAACGCTGACTGAGAGTTGTATTTCTTGATGGGAAGAATACCGGTGAGGTAAGCAAATGCAAAACTGGACTGACCTTTCTTGCCTTTAAGCAATCCTCTCAAAAAATCAATAAATGATTCCTGCAACTGTATATCATTACAATAATCACGATAAATCAAATCCCACTCATCCATAATAAGGATAAATTTTTCTTTGTTGTGATTACATATCTCCTTTAATGCAGATGACAGATTTTTTTTGCCTACTTTTCTGCTTTCACTGAGAATCCTTGCGTACCCCTCATTTTCCTTCAGTTCTTCGATAACCGAATACTGAAGATAATCAACAATAGTGGTAACTCCTTTAACCTGCAGATCTTCATCTTCGGTATAAGCAATGTAGTCATCTCTGATGGAGTTCATGTCGATATAAATAACATCGAATTTATTAAGGTGCTCGGCAAAACTGTCTTCTTTTGAAATTTTCAGATTCTCAAAAATCTGTTGTCCGTCATATGCTTTGGAATAATAAGCCAGAAGCATATCAGCCGTGACCGTTTTTCCGAATCTGCGGGGACGGGTCAGAGAGAGTAATTTTCCGTCAGTATTAAGGAGTGCATTTGTTTTGTTGATAAAATCAGTTTTATCAACAAATATCCTGGTATCTTTTGCTGCAACCAAATCAACAAAAGAATTACCTTCAACAGGATTTATAATATCACCCATAACTTTAACCTCTCCGGACTCCGCATCACCAGTTGCCATTTTATCACAGCACCGTTTTTTTCTTTTTGAAAAGGTAGCGAATAAGCAGTCCGAAACGGCGCAGATTTGCTTCCGGTCTCTCTGGAAATAAAAATACCGGAACCAAAGCTCCGGTATCTCCTGTCTCAAATGGAACCTGCGTTCCCTCTTTTCCTATTTCAGATTATTTACTCTCGTCGGTAACCTGGGGAATGTCGGGATTAACCCCGCTGTCGCCCTTGTACTTGGCCTTGAGCTCCTTCAGGTTTTCCTTCTCCTTCTCCATGATTTCCTGGTAGTTGTTAATTACCGCACCTACCACCAGGTTGATGAGCAGGAAGGCGGCAAACATGTACCAGAGGATATGGAAGCCGGTGACCATGGCCGGGGATACCTGAATCAGGTTGAGCCGGGAGGCGGTTACCAAATTGTAGCGGAGGTCAGTCCAGTCATCGCCGGTCATGCAGCGGAGCAGGGTAAAGAGCGCCTCCGGGAGGGTGCCATACGGATCATCGGAATTGGCCGGGGCGTGCGGCGCCGTTTCATAAAGCTGCACCAGAGCCTGCTGCTGTTCCGGTGTGGCAGTGGCGGCATTGGGAAGCTTGAAGAAGTAGATGCCGGCAATGGCAAATACGTACATGAAGATAAACATGACCAGAGCGTTGTAGGTCAGGGATTTCAGCGACCGGATCATTACCGAGATTATCAGCCGGAATTCCAGACTGGTCTTGAAGATCTTGAGAATTCGGAACACCCGGAGTACCCGGACTGCGGTGATGACCGAGCTGTTGGAGGAAATATCCTCGGGAATGTAGCCGGAGATTACGATGAGCAGATCGAAGATGTTCCAGCCGTCCTTGAAGAAGTCCTTAACGGATTTCCGGACAGTGAATCGCAGGGCGATTTCAATGGTGTAAATTATCAGACAAACCAGGTTTATGGTTTTGATGGCCTCTGTGGACTGATAGGTTTCCGCACCAATGGCGGTACAGTTGATGAGGATAACCCCCATGATGAACAGTTCGAATTTCTTGTTGTAAACAAAGCTGTGAATTTTTTCTTTAAGTGCAGGGTTCATGATTACCTCCTTTGAAGGCGGAATTTTATCATATAACGCCGGGTGGTTCACCGGGATTTCCGGCAAGAAATGGCAATAAAAAAGGCCGCATATCGCGACCTTTTTAAAGAGCAGTACGCTTAAAGCTTTTGCAAAGCTTCACGAACCTTCTTGCTAAGAAGTCCCATATCAGTCTTGCCTGCGGCCTGGGGCTTCAGTATCGCCATGACCTTGCCCATATCGGACATGCCGGCGGCACCGGATTCCCTGACAGCATTAGAAATCAGATCATTAACCTCCGCTTCGGAAAGCTGGGGAGGCAGGAAAGCCCTGAGAACATCAGCCTCAAAGTTTTCATGATCCGCAAGATCAGTGCGGCCGGCTGCCGAAAACTCCTTTGACGATTCCTCATGCTGTTTTATCAGCTTGACCACAATGGAAAGGAAAAGAGTATCATCAACCTCGACACGCTGATCCACTTCAACTTTCTTAACCTCAGAGAGCAACATACGAAGAGCGGCGGTGCGCTCCTTATCCTTTGCCAGCATTGATTTCTTCAGCGCGGCATTCAAATCTTCGCGTAATGACATATCTCCAAGACCTCAAAAGATTTCAGCAGGATTAATACAGACGGCTGTGGCGTGCGTTCTCGCGAGCCAGCTTCTTAGCCTGACGCTTGGCAGCAGAAGCCTTCTGACGCTTGCGAATGGTAGTAGGCTTCTCGTAGAATTCGCGGCTGCGAACATCAGCAAGAATACCGGCCTTTTCACAGGCGCGCTTGAAACGGCGTAATGCTACGTCAAACTGTTCATTTTCACGTACTTTAATAATTGGCATGAGCCATCACCTCGATAGAATATCAAAAAAACGCAGATCTCCACGTGAATAGAGAAACTGCAGTAAATAACGCTGCGCGGATTTTAATATTAAACGGTCATAAAGTAAACGGTTTTTAACGCATTTCTGGGTACTTTTTAAGGAACATCCCGGAAAGTCCCGGTTAAATTCCCTGAAAATACCTGAAAACAGATGTTCCGGCAGCCTTTTTCTCAGGTTTGTCCGGCATTTAAGGAAATGTCCCGGCAGTGGACTCCCGTTTTCCTGTTGTTTCACTGTCCGTTTGTCCCCGCATTTCTTTGGTCCTTTCCGGGCAGGACTGTATCTTCGGAGTCCGTTTCTCCGATGTGCCGCCATCCCTCTCCGGCACTCCCACAGTCCTCTCATAAGATAGTATAATTCCCTGTTTTCAGAATTTGAGGGTTCGTCCGTATGCGTGTTCTTGGAATTGAAAGCTCCTGCGATGAAACCGGAGCTGCGGTATATGACGATAAACTGGGTCTTTTAAGCAACGTGCTGTATTCCCAGATCGCCATGCATGCCGAATATGGCGGGGTGGTGCCGGAGCTGGCCAGCCGGGATCATATCAAAAAGGCGCTTCCCCTGATCCGGAAGGCCATGGAGGATTCCGGATCAACGCCTGCCGACATTGATGCGGTGGCCTATACTGCCGGTCCCGGCCTCGTGGGGGCTCTGATGGTGGGGGCTGCGGTGGCCCGCAGTCTGGCGTACGCCTGGAACCGGCCGGCTGTTCCGGTTAACCACATGGAGGGGCATCTTCTGGCCCCCATGCTGGAGGAGAGGAAGCCGGAATTTCCCTTCCTGGCGCTTCTGGTGTCCGGCGGCCATACCATGATTATTCAGGTATCGGCTCCCGGATGCTACCGGATTCTGGGACAGTCCGTGGACGATGCTGCCGGCGAGGCCTTTGACAAAACCGCCAAGCTTCTGGGCATTCCGTATCCCGGAGGGCCGCTCCTGTCCCGGCTGGCGGAGCAGGGGATTCCCGGAAGATTCCGTTTCCCGAGACCCATGGCCGACAGTCCCAATCTGGACTTTTCCTTCTCGGGCCTTAAAACCCATGCGGCCAACACCATCAGGGAAGCCGAGGATTCCGAACAGGTCAGAGCCGACATTGCCAGAGCCTTCGAGGAGGCGGTTACCGATATTCTGGCCATAAAGGTCAGAAAGGCCCTCAGGCAGACTCATTATAAAAGACTGGTGGTGGCCGGGGGCGTCAGCGCCAACAGGGGCATCAGACAGGGCCTTGCCGATCTTATGGCGGAACTGGGCGGCGAGGTGTTTTATCCCAGAACGGAGTTTTGTACCGATAACGGCGCCATGATCGCCTATGCCGGCATGTTCCGGTTTAAGAAGGGAGTCCGGGCGGACTTGTCAGTGGAGGTGCGTCCCCGCTGGCCTCTGGACACACTGGAGCAGAACAATGGCTGAAAATTTTTCTGACAAGGGAACTTTCCTTTGCGCTGATTCCTGTGGCAGCGCGGCCTGTGACACCGTGCTCATCAGGGATCTCAGAACCAGGTGCATCCTGGGCATTCTTCCGGAGGAGCGGGTAACGCCCCAGACCGTGATGTTCAGTGCCGAGCTTTATACGGATCTTTCCCGGGCACTTTCCCGGGATGACATTTCCGAAACCCTGAACTATGCACGGGCCGCGGAGATCATCACCGCCACTGCCGTCAGTGTCAAAGCCGGCACTGCGGAATACCTGGCAGGGAGAGTCATCGCGGCATTGCGTCAGGAGTTCGGGGAACGGCTTCAGGGAATTCTTCTGGAGGTCCGGAAGCCTGATATTCTTCCCGATGTCGCCGCTGTTGGGGTGCGGGTCATAAGAATGTTCGGAGGCGGGAATGACTGAGGTGTACCTTGCTCTCGGAAGCAACATAAAAAGAACCGCCAGTATGCTTCATGCCGTAAAGCGTCTTTCCGGGGTGCTTCAGGGCGCGAGATGTTCCCGGGTTTACCGGAGCGTTCCTCATAACAATGCCCGGGGGCCGGAGTTCTACAATGCCGTAATTATGGGAATCACGGAGCTTTCTCTCCCGGAGCTTTTTGACCTTACCAAGGCCGCGGAAGCGGAAATGGGCCGGGAAAACTGGACATCTCCTGCGGGAGAGACTTTTTTCCTGCGGTGTCTGGATATTGATATTCTGACCTACGGAGATACTGTCTCCGCGAAACCGGAACTACCTCGTTCGGATCTCACCCGTTATCCCTTTGTCATTCAGCCGGTTCTCGAGCTTGAACCGGATTTTCGGATCCCGGGGCGCGGGGGGTACCTTCGGGATCTGGCGGCTCCGGAATGTCTGGAGCCTCTGGATATTGTTCCGGATTTGCATCTTGAAGTGCCTTCCCGGTGTTAGGGGCTGCCGGACGCCCGGTCCGTTTTTTTTTCAAACTGTTGGTACGCAATAATGGATTTATATCAGGCTTTTGTTCTTGCGGTGATTCAGGGACTTACCGAATTTCTCCCTGTTTCCAGTTCGGCCCATCTTATTTTGCCTTCCCAGCTTTTGGGCTGGCCGGATCAGGGGCTGGTTTTTGACATTTCCGTGCATGTGGGAACGCTTCTGGCGGTGCTCATCTATTTCAGAAAGGAACTCCGGCTGATGACCGTCAACCTTCTGGGCTGGCTGTTCCGGAGGAATGCTCTTGACACTGACGGCCGCATGCTCCTCTGCGTGCTTCTGGGAACAGTCCCCGTGGGGCTGGCGGGGCTTCTTTTCAAGGGCTTTATCGAAACCGCACTCCGGAGCGACTATGTTATCGCAGTAACCACTATTGTGTTCGGCATAGTACTTCTTATTTCGGAAATCTATAACCGCCGGGCTCTTAAAAATCCGGAACGGGAAAACCGAACCTTCGATGAGGGCAGTGCCGGAGCGTCCGGAGAGACTGATTCAGGGGAACCCGCTGTGCCCGTTTCACCTGAATCTCCGAAGGCTCCCGGCTATTTCGGGCATATCATGAACACTGTGAAGGAGCGGGGCAATGTCAGAGCCTTCGGTCTGGCGCTCATTATCGGCTGTGCCCAGGCGGTGGCTCTGATTCCGGGCACCTCCCGTTCCGGCATCACCATGACGGCCGGATATTTTCTGAGACTGTCTCCCGAAAACGCCGCACGCTTCAGCTTCCTTTTGTCTATTCCGGTTATTGTTCTGTCCGGACTCATGGGAGTTAAGGATCTTGTTACCCAGGGGGCAGGTGCCGAGGGAGCCGGCATCCTGATGATTGCCGTTGGGACTCTGGTTTCGTTTGCTGTTGCTCTTTTGGTTATAAAGCTTTTTCTGAAGTTTCTTACCAGAATCGGCCTTCTTCCCTATGTCATTTACCGCATTCTTCTGGGGATAACCCTGTTTGCGGTTCTGGGTGCCGCCGATTAATCCGGTGTCACGGAGGATCTGTTCCCCGGCAGTTTTTCTCAGCCGTCAGAACAGATCCTCCGATATTCCCTGTTCCTTCCAAAATTTTTTCAGCCATTCCTGTCCTGCGGCGATGACCTTTTGCCGCCTTCTGGAAAGCTCCGCCTGAATTTCCGCTCCCTGAAAGCCGTCCCGAATCACCGGGCCCGGGGTGATTTTTTTGGCCTGGGTGAAGAGGTACACCAGATTGTAGCTCTGGGTGAAATGCTGCGGGGTTCTCTTGTCCCGGCCCCGGAAGTCGGCAGCGAGGCATTCAGCCAGGATAAAGATGTTTTCCGGTTGTTTGTAGCCTCCCATTCTTAAGAACACCCGATCCAGAAGTGCCGGGTTTTTGCTGTTCAGGTGGTTGTAGCTGTGGTTTTCGGAAATTTTCACCGCAAAGTCCCGGTAAACGGACGGGATTCTGAGAGCCTGTGCCATGGCTCTGATGCGGGGGGCTCCCTTTTCTGTGTGTTTTTCGTGTCGGGGATAGTTTTCCGGAGGCGTTTCCAGCTTCCCGAAATCATGGGTCAGCATGGCAAACCTGGTGACAGGATTTCCGGTGATTCGGGAAATTTCCCGGAGAGTCAGCATGGTATGACTGAACACGGTGCCCTCGGGATGGAAGTCCGGGGGTTCCGGGATGTTCGCGAGTGCCGCCACGTCCGGCATTACCCATTTCAGGGCACCGGTTTTTTCAAGAAATATGAAGTACTGCTCCGGATTGTCAGTATTGAGGGCCTTTTCGGTTTCAAGCCAGATTCTTTCCGGGGTCAGGGATTTTAGTTCTCCGGAGGCTGCCATTTCGGTGCAGAGCCGTTCCGTCTCCGGAGCCACCCGGAAGCCCATCCGGAAAAAACGGGCGTAGAATCTGGCGAGCCTTAGCACCCGGAGCGGATCCTCGGCAAATGCCGATCCCGCATGTCTCAGAATTCTGTCCGCAATATCCCCGGCTCCGTTCAGGGGATCCACCAGATTGCCGTTTTCGTCTTCGGCAATGGCATTGATGGTGAGATCCCGGCGTTTCAGATCCTCGGTAATGGAGATAGCTGGAGAAAAGTCACACACAAACCCGTTATAGCCATGGCCGTTTTTTCTTTCGGTGCGGCAGAGGGCATATTCCTCTCCGGTTTTCGGATGGATGAATACCGGAAAATCATGCCCCACCTGCCGGTAGCCCAGCCGGAGCAGATCCTCGGGTGTGGCACCTTCGACACAGTAGTCGCGATCCTTGCCCCTGATATTGAGAAGCCTGTCGCGGACAGCGCCGCCTACCAGATAAATCCTCATTGTTCCTCCCGGTCTTTCGAGCTTTTTTAAGATAATTCGGGATAAAACCCGTTAACAGTGTAAAATATCATCCTTTTACGAACAACTGATTATTAGCAGATAATCCTCGAGATCCTCAGGATTTTCATGATAAAGGTTCAGATCATGTACAAGAGTTTTTTCGGACTGAGCGAGCTTCCCTTCAGCATCTCTCCGAATCCCAAATACTTTTATCTCAGCAGTCATCATAAGGAGGCCCTGTCCATGCTGCGGCACGGCATCATGGATTCCGGAGGCTTTGTGCTGTTCACCGGAGAGGTGGGAACCGGCAAGACGGTGATTCTGAGAACTCTTTTGAATTCCATGCCCGAGGATATTGCCACTGCCGTTATTTATGACCCAGCGCTGCCGCTTCTGGAAATGCTGGAAAAAATCTGCGAGGAGTTCGGTATTCAGATTCCGGACAACGCCGGCAAAAGAACGCTGACCGATCTTATCAGTGATTTTCTGAAGGGACTGCATGCTCAGGGAAAAAGGGCAGTGCTGCTTATAGACGAGGCTCAGCTGATTCCCGACGAGGTGGTGGAGCAGGTCAGACTCCTGACAAACATTGAAACCGACAACAAGAAGATTCTTCAGGTGATTCTGGTGGGGCAGCCGGAGCTTCAGGAAAAGTTTCGCCAGTCCCATATGCGCCAGGTGGCCCAGCGCATCACCGCCAGATTTCATCTTCTGCCGCTTTCCCTGGAGGAGGTTGATGCCTATCTCAGATACCGGATGCAGGCGGCGGGCTGCGTGCAAATCATATTTTCGAATCCGGCGGTTTCCGAGCTTTATCGTTATTCCCACGGCATTCCCAGAATTATCAATGTGGTGGCGGACCGGGCACTTCTGGCGGCCTATGTGGATCGCTCGCCGAAGGTAGAGCGGCGCCATATGCAGCGGGCGGCCCGGGAGGTTCTGGGAACCAAGACTCTGCCGGAAAAGATAAAGGAGCGGCTTCAGGTACTGCAGTTTTCCGGAAAGATGATGCCGCTGGCCGTTACCGCTGTCATTCTTACCGGGATCGGCTATTTTCTGGGAACCTGCACCGGGAAGTCCCTGAATGACTTTTCGGAGCGGGAGGTGATTCAGGAGCTCAAGGCGGATCCGGATGTCATGGCTCTTGCCGAAGAGGTTCAGGACCTTAGGACCCGGCAGAAGAATTTCGAGACGGTAAAAAGAGAGCAGACCCGCTTTGCCGCCGACATTCTCAACAACAGCTTCGAGGAGTCTTCCTGGAAGAACCTGGTTCAGCTCTGGGGAGTTACCAGCATTCCGGATGACGCCAGGGAGGCCTGGAAGTATCTCGGAGCACTGGGGTACCGCTGTCTCAGGGGCAAATCCTCTCTCGGCGATCTAGAGCGCTACAATGTTCCGGCTGTGGTGCAGCTTATGGATAAAAAGCTCACGCCGTTTTATGCCGTGCTTCTCAAAATGAACGAGCAGTATGCCGTGATTCTCATGAACGGCCGGGAATGGATCATGCCCCGGGAATGGCTCGAGGATTCCTTTGAAGGCGACTTCACCCTGATCTGGCCTTTGCCGGACGGCTTTTCCGAGGTGGACGAAAACAGCTCCCGGAAAGCGCAGGAACAGGTCTTTAACATGCTGAGACGCTATGATTCCGGCGATGAAACAGAGTTCAGGACATGGGATTCTGACGTGCAGAATATGGTTTCCGCGTTCCAGCGGGATTCCGGTCTTCCCGAAACGGGCGTTGCCAGTATTGAAACCCTGTGGGCTCTTTTGCCTTATGCAGACACCGACAATCCCCTCTACAATCAGTACATTCTGCCGGAGGATCTGGAGCGGGCCAGAAGAGGTGAGACCGCCTCAGCCGGAGAAGTTCCGGACGGAAACTCTTCCGGGGAAATCCCGGGCGGCGATGAAACCGGAAGCGATGATCATGGTCCTTCTCCCGCAGATCTGGCGCTTTCGGAAATCCTGGATGGCACTGATTCCGGTTCTCCGGAGGCCCCCGGTGCCGGAGCGGATACGGAAGCGGTTATTTCCCGGAATGACGGGCCGGAGTCACGCAGCAATCCTGCCGGCAGGAAGAATGATGAGTCCGGGGCCGGACTTTCGGAACAGGAACGGGAAGTGCTGCGGGGCGATTCCGGGCCGGATTCTTCTGTCAGAAAAGGCAATGCTTCAGAAAACGGCACCGGTGCTGATTTAACACCGGCATCATCCGGGGAAGCAAAGCCGGATAATGCCGGGGAGAAGATTGACAGGGAAGCCTCGGAACCTGCCAGCGGCACCATCATGGCAGTTTCTCCTGCGGAGGTCAGGGATCGCACCCTGAACGGGGTTAATCTCAGAACCGTCGCTCTGAATGCCGGGCCCGAGTCCGATTCCGGGAAGAAATCAGGCAAGGATGCTGCGGGAAAAACGACGGACAGGGCGGCAGGCAAACCTGCAGAAAAGACAGCTGAAAAACCGGCCGGCAAAAAGAATGACAATGCCGTAAAGTCCCCGGCAGGGAAGTCTGCGGAGAAGCCCTCAGAAAAGACAGAATCTAAAAATCCGGAGAAGACTTCAGACAAAAAAGTGGCAAAACCAGCTTCTTCCGATAATATGACAGGCGCGGCACCGGCCATGAATGCTTCTGCAAAGGACAGCAAGCCTTCCGGAAATTCCGGGAATATTCAGAAGAAGACGCTGTCGGGACAGGGAGTTCTTAAAGTGAATTCCGTGTTCCCCGCTCGCAGTGAAAAATCCGATATGGGGCTGGACATGCTTAATATTCTGGAAAGTGAAGCCAGCAGAACCGGAGTTCCTTTGAAACAGGAGCGGGAAACGGTGCATGCAGAAAATGCGGCAAATGCAGCAAACACAGAAACAGGAGGCGAGTGATTATGTCATTGTTTTCAGAAGCGGACAGTCTCAAAAGCGAAACCTCCGGCATTGATCTGATGCCTGGCAGGGATGTCAGGGTGGTGTGGCTCTGGAGAGCGGTGTTCGGCGGGGTGGCGGTTCTGTGTCTCTCTTACGGTTATCTTCTGGGATACCGCAGCAACGGCAGCGAGTACAGCGCTTATTATGAACAGGAAAAGACTCAGGTGCTGGCAGGACTTCAGAAGTCTGCCGACAGCATCCGGACTGCCATGGAATCGAATGATGCCGAGGATTATCCGTTTATAGACAAGCCCCGGATTCACAATTTCAATATCCGCTACAGCGAGGATGATTTTGCCAGCACCAGCGGTGATCCCCGGAGAACCGATTCCGAAAAATCCGGCAATGACGATTTTTATGCCGATGAATATGAGAAACCCGTACCTGCACGCTCCCGGGATCGGAAGAAGGATGATGCGGCTAATTCCGGAATCGAAACGGTTGCAAAACAGGACAGGAAGACTCCGGCCAGACAGCCCGAGCCTAAACAGGAGAACCGGGTGGAGACCAAAAAGCCTTCCGTTCAGGATCTTTTCTATGAAGCCGTGGAAAGCACCGGCGGCATGGAATCCTTTCAGCCGGAGGCCGGACGCTCCCAGAGGGCCCGGGACCGGAAAATGTCTCAGGAGGCCATGCCTCTGGGTTCTCTTCCTGACAGCATTAAAAGTCAGATCCCCTCATTTGTCTACAATGCTCACAACTATTCCACCGACAGCTCCCGCCGTTCCGTGACTCTTAACGGAGTCAGCGTCAAGGAGGGCGGGCGCTTCAGAAATCTGGATGTGGTGAAAATCGGCGAGGATTATGTGGTATTCCGGGTGCAGGGACAGAGCTTCAGCTGGAAAGCCATGGACGATTACCGGTAGGGAGAGTCCGCGTGTCCCGGCGGATGTTCAGTTTTATTTGCGGGATGCACCGGAAGGTTGTTTCTGATATGACCGGGGATAGCTGTATGGCGCGGCATGGTTTCAGGTAATAAATCCGAGGACGGTCAAATCCGTTCCGATTTTTCGGCGCATTCTGTCCGTCACTGGTTTGCATGTCATGCTGAAGCTAATCGCATTCCGTCATTACATTTCCGCTGCTTTATCTGCTGTTTGCGCTGCAGGCACTTTTGTCATTATCTTCGGAGATCTGTTATAAAGCTTTGCACAATAAGAATTGTACCTAATTATCAGGCAGTGTTTTTTCGCGATCAGGATTTTTCTCTCCGGAATAGTCACTCCACAACCATATCATATTCGGGAGCCTCGGAAATCATCTTTTCGCCTAACAGCGTTCGGGCGTTTTCCATGCTGATGGAATAGTCGTCAGATGACAGATCGTAACTGCTGTGGTAGTAGTTCGATGAAGTGAGCCCCATGACCGCCAGCATGAAATCAAAAATAAGATCATTAGTAAAGCATGTGCCGGTGTGATCGGGATCGGACAGAGTGCTGGCGATAGCCGTGTTTTCCTGGAGATATTTGTCAGAAAAGCCCGCAACAAATGGTATCCGGACCATGTCGAAAACAAAATGCGTGGTATTGTGATCATTTCCCATCTGACGAGGATCCGCTCCATGATCGGAAAAGTAACCAAAGAACTTCAGATTGGTATTGACAGAAAAATACCGGAAGAATTTGTCGATAACGTAATCGGTGTAGTAGATGGAATTATCATATTCGTTGATTATGGGGGCCTCTTCGGAAAAACTGTTGAATTCCCTGGGGTATCTGTCCCGGTATTTGGTATGACTTCCCATAAGGTGAATTATGATAAGGGTGTTCTTTTCGGCATTAATCTTTTCAGGAATGATGTCAAGGATGTCCAAATCGAAGATTCTGCCGCCTTTATGGGATTCCGAGACGAACCTTATGTTTCCGGCATTCATGGAGATGGCGGTCAGGGGAGTGACGATCATGCTGTCCCCGGATTGGTTGCTTAGCCAGTACGTATCAAAGCCTGCCTTGTTTGCAATGTCGATAACAGATACGGCCTGCGACAGATCCTTTCTGTTGTACTGATTTATGTCAGTCAGGGCGTATGTTACGCTCTGAACGGTATGGGTAAATGAGGAGTAGGCATTCCGAAACGAGAAAAATTTAAAGCCGTCATCATCTTTGGCAATTCTTTCCTTCAGGAGCGGGGTGGTATCGTGTTTGTATCCATACAAACTCAGGTGATTACGGCTGGCGGATTCTCCGATAATCAGGATATAAACGCCTTTTTCCTGATTTCCGGATGGAACTGGCCCTGAAAATCTGATCCTTTTAAGGATTTCGTCTCTGTTTTTTTCAAAATCGCCATAGGATCTGAGCATGTAGTACGAAAAGGCAAGAACTTGTTTGGCCTGGCATCCGTACCCCTTTCCGCTTTGAACCAGCATTCCCTTGGTCATAACGACCATGAAGAATACGATGAAAAGCATCGCAGCAGTTTTGAATATTCTCTCGGTTTTGGTTTTCTTAATGTCAGTGAGCTCAGTGCTTTTCCTGTGAATTCTGTGAAAGGTTCTTGCTGATAAACATCCGGCAGTTACTCCTGCCAGAAGGAAAGAGGATAACACCGCAAGCTGTGTTCCGGAAAACGAGGTTTCCAGATAGGTCAGAGTTTCTCTTGGATTTGTCTGGGCGATGGCCAGGATAATGTCTCCCTGAAGAATGCCGCCGTTTGCAAGGAAGTACAGGTAGAATGACAGAGCGTAAAACAATGCCGAAAGGTACAGAATATCACAAACGTATGAAATGACAAGCCCTGCCATGGAAGGAACGGCGTTTTCCGGAACAAGCTTCAGATACAGAACCGAAAAGTATATGAAATTCCCCACCATGAAGGATGCCAGGTATTCATGCGCGGGGACTTTATGGCCGCACAGCGTTCCCAAAGCCGGAATCAGCAGGTACAGCAAAACCATCGGAATGTATTAAAAGTTTCACAAATTGTAGGACTATAACCAACTTTCTCAAAAAAAAATGGCTAAAAATTGACCAATTCAGACTTTGTTACTGATGCAGGGATTTC
>CACYPY010000060.1 GCA_902776415.1 uncultured Ruminobacter sp. | reverse complement strand
CACGTCACCAGTATTTTTTATAAAATGTGACATATTCGTCACAAAAAAGTTAAGATTATAGACAAATTGGTTAATTTTTGATCATGCGTAGGCCCTGTAAGAATTGTGATTTAGCCCTCAAATTCCTGAGGGTAAGACTAAGCGCATTTCTGACATCTATGGACTTTCTGCTTTTTTAAGAGGTGGAAGATACAGAACTGCCTGTCTGTTCCAGCAAAGGGTAACAGTAAAAGGTGATAAGCATTTTGTCACCATTAAGGCAGATACCCTTCAGGATGCACGTAGAATCGCTATGGAGCAATATTTTAATCTTACCAGTGTACTCTTATAAGGGTAAGGTTATTCCGCAACTTTTAATGTCTCTACACACAAACGACTTTCGGGGTATCCCCAACTCCATGTTGGATCTGAGCACTCTGTATCACAATTCCAAACGGACACGACGTTTCTGCAGAAAAGAAGGTCCTGGCACATCTCCTCTGCAAAGACTTACGGGTGATACGAGGAACATAATCGAAATACTTGAAGACATGAAAGCACAAGGAGGGTGTCGACGTTCAGTAAGTTTGTCCATTTTTTGTTCGTTAGAACTGTCCATAAGATTTGAGATCAGGTATTACCACAAATCTTCATCATTACTTCCAAATTGCCGCTTTACCTGCGTTAAGGAGCGATAAATAATGATTAAGAAGAGGGACAAATTCATTGAGCGGAATTTGGACAGACTATCTGAGCCTCTACAGAGGGCCTGTGGCCGAACCAGTTCTTCCCGGGTATTAAAGGCAGCGTGATTTCAGGGGTGCCGGTAATTCACTGATCATGCCGTAGCATTACAGTAAACAGTATACCGTTTACCGTAAAACTCCGTGCAGTGCAGAATGCGGGGTGCAGGGAGGCTCTTGCCAAAAATCAGCAAAAACCTCGATTCCGGTAAAATCGGCCATTTTTGAGACATGCCTATTTTTATTTTTCCGTTCTCTCTGTGTTCAGGAAGTATCCCTTCTGGTAGGCGGTTTCCCCGAACAGCGCATATGCCAGGGCCAGTTTTTCCAGTTCCGGATCGTCAGGAGCGTTTTTTATGCTGTAATCCGTAAAGTCATAGTGCCCGGAGGCGAATTTTTCATCAGGGAGCACCATCATAAGAGAACCGTCATCCCTTAAAAGAGCAAAGTTCTGATAGAACTGCAGGAGCGCCCGCCCTTTGAAATCGTCCGGAAGATTTGAAAGATCGTAACCGACAGTGGGGACAACAGCAGATATGCCAGCCAGTGACAGCAGGGTTTTCGGCATGTCTATCTGGCTTACCACGTGATTTTCGGTGCGTTTCGATATTCCTCCGCCGAAAATGACTCCCGGAATGTGAAAGTGTCTGGCCGGAACCAGATCGCTTCCTCCGGCCCGGGCATCATGATCCGCAATGACAAGAAATACCGTGTCCTTAAAATACGGTTTGGTTTTTACCGTGTCATAAAAGCGGCCCAGGGCATAGTCGGCATAGCGGATGGCATTGTCCCGGGTCCTCGGAGCTCCCTTGGCAAATTTATCCGGAATTTCAAAGGGGTCGTGATTTGAGGATGTGAAAACCAGGGAATAAAACATCCGGCCGTTTTGGTACATGTCGTCAAAGTGAGCAACAGCCTTATTGAAAAGATCTTCGTCTGAAACTCCCCAGGAGGCTACAAAATCAGGATTTTCGTAACTGGTGATATCGATGATTTCAGAGTAGCCGTTTCCCAGAAAGAAGGATCTCATGTTGTCAAAATGAGACTCTCCGCCGTAAATGAATGAGGTGTGGTATCCCTGTTCCCTGAGCAGGCCGCCAAGGTTGAAGAAGTTTTTCTGTGTCTTTTCTCTTTTTACGGTGGCGGTGTTGATGGTAGGCGTATAACCGGAGGTTACCGCCTCGATGCCCCGCACGGAGCGAACTCCGGTGGCATAGAGTCTGGTAAATCCCCAGCCTTCGGAATAGATTCTGTCGAGGGCCGGCGTCAGATTGCCGCCGCTGAGACGTCCCACGAATTGCGCCCCCAGACTTTCCTCCAGAATGATGACGATATTCAGCTTCCTGTCCCGGTTTATGGCAGTCAGTCTGTTAAGTGTCGGATGCTTCGGAGTGGCAGGGGAATAATCAAAACCGGTATCGTCCTTTATGAGGGAGATCTGCTCGGCAACGGGCATGCTTTTGTAGGTATAGGATTTTTCGGAAAATAATCCCTTTATCGAGGTTATGAGAGAATACCCGGAATTTGCCACCAGGGTGTTTACGATCTGATTGGTTGAGAAGCTGGCTTTGGCCAGGTTGAAGGGGCGGTGCTCAAATGAGGATCTGGCGGCAATAAAGGTCAGTCCGGCGATCAGAATAAATACCGGAACGGCGGCCGGAACCGAGGGAGCTTTTCTGATAGAAATGCCGCGGATGCTGCGGGAGAACAGGAAGACAAAAACCGCCATCATGAGGATTACGGCGATGACCGCTGCAAGGTGCCCCCGGAGCATCAGATTTATCAGCTCTCCCGGATAGAGCAGATATTCCACAAACAGTCTGTTGGGCCTTACGGAATACTCTTCCATAAAGGGAAAGGTACAGAGCTCCAGAAAGAATACCAGGGAGCCTGTAAGAACCAGCCAAAATTTTTCGAGAATAAAAAGCGGCCGGGCGAGCTTTGCGGGCAGAATGCTCCAAAGAAATGTAAGGAGAACCGGCAGTGCCAGAATATATCCCAGACCTGAAATATCGGTTCTGACACCGTTGAAAAGAAGCAGGGGGATTTCCTGAAAATCGATGACAGATCGGTAGATGAAGATACCGGCAAGTCGAATGATGCCATATACCGCGACAAAGAAAACTGCAAAGTAAAGAATGTGGGCATATGGTTTCAGACTGTCTGCCAGTATTCTGAAAAAACACTGTGATGCCGTATTCGGACGGTTTTCATCGGAGTCGGGATTGCCGGTTTTCATAAAGGAATTTCTCGGTGATTGATTATTTCGCAGTCAGAATGGGATTTTCTGAGTTCAAGATACATTTTGTCAGAAATGACTGCTATTGACAAATCATGTCTGTCAGAAGGCAGGAAAAACAGGTGCTGGTTCCGGACCTGTCAAAAAGGTGAATGGCATGAGCCATTCACAAAGAGGGTGCCGGTAGGGGCCGGCGTCCCCCGCAAAGCAGTACCGGATTACGGGACATGTCAGGGAACACTCATATTCTATGAAGACAGGCCCCCGTATATGGCATTTTTTGGTGCAAACTTTTGATAAGTTCCGGTTTTTGGCAGATACGCCTAAAAGTATACACCTGGGAATTATGGGGGATTTGCAGGGCTTTACCGGTGTCTGAAATACCTGGTCATGAGATTAATGGCCTGAATGATGCGGTCGTTGTTTCTGGCATGGTCATCAGGAAGATCCTTCCATTCCGGAGTTTTGAAGGAAAGCTTTCCCATGCTGTTGATAAGGGCAATCTGATCCCCGGAAACGATGGCATTTTCCGAATAGCTGGCGGCAATGAACCATTCCGGGGAGTTTCCGGAGAACAGGGAGCTTCCGACGGAATAATCAGAAACGGAATTGCTGCATTTAAGCTGCTCCGGAAGAAGAGTGGCCGAAATGTCGTAGTGGGTGGTCAGGCTGTTGATTACCCGGGGGGGCTTTCCCGGCCACTTTATTATCAGTGGCACCTTGAGCTGGTATTCGGTAAAGTTGCTGTTATGCCCCCAGAAGTTAAGTCCGGTGTCGTTGAATTCATTGCCGTGATCCGAAGTAATGATGATTATCGCATCATCATAAAGCCTGTTTGTTTTAAGGAATTCAAGGATTTCGGAAACTCTGGCATCAACTTCCCGGGCGACATTTTTGTAGAGATTGAAAAAGTTTTCCGGATTGGTACTGCGGGACAGCGAGGTGTAGTTGGGTTCGATCCAGGTGGTGGGGAAAGGCTGCTCCCGGAGATTTTTGTTTTCCAGACTGATGGAGTGCAGCTGATCCAGAAAAATAAAGGAGAATGACGGGGGGCGGTCCTGATTTGGGTTTTCCCGGTGTTCCCTGGTCATGTCGGTCATGAAGTCGTGAATGGCATCGGCGTCCCTTTCATATGGAGTTCGGCCTCTGGATTCGGTTCTGAGACCGGGAATGCCGGCAAATACCGTGCGGTAGAATTCGGGATTGTAAAGATTTGCCGAAGTGTAGGCCTGTACCCGGTATCCGGAATTCCGGTAGGCAGCAAGCAGTGCCGGAGGGGTTTGCTGCTGCAGCGCTTCGTTCCAGTAGCTTCCCGGAATGCCGTAGAAAAAGCTGAATACTCCGATGCGGGTGTTGTTGCCTCCGGAAAAGTGATTGTCAAACCTGATGTTCTCCCGGGCAAAGTTCCAGATGCCGGGGGTTACCTCCGGAGAGACCGTGTCGGCTCTCAGGGTGTCTATCATAATGACAAATACATCAGGCATCTTCGGGGCAGTGGCAGTCCCGCTTTCCGGGGTTGCGGGACCGGGGCAGGTCAGAGGATTCAGAGGATAGCGGAAACTGCTGCTTCCGGATTCCGCAAGGTAACTCTTTTCCCGAACCGCCTTTATTCCCATTTTGTTCAGAAGCCGGTTCATGGTCAGGGGATAAAATCCCGGGATGGCACTGTTGTAAACGGTGTAGTGTTTTCTGGCACAGGCATTCTCGTATATGTTTATGCCGTTAAATACGATAAACATTACAACAATCAGTACCAGCCCTTTTCTGCATGTTTTTACCGCCGTCGCTCCGGCACCTGCTCCGGCAATGGCGATCAGGGTGCTGACGGTGAAACACAGGAGCGCCATGACAGCAATTGCGATGGTGTCTCCGGTCCCGAATGAAATCACTTCCCCCCGGCTGTTGAAAAAAAGATCCAGCATGGCCAGATTTATATGAAAGTGATACTGCTGGTATACAAAGGTGTCTGCCAGGAGAAATATAAATGTAACGCCGATAAAAACGGCAATTCCGGCCATTTCCGTTTTCGGAGGAATCCGGCACAGTCTGGCGGTTATTCTGATGATGGAGAGTGTCAGAAGATAAAAAATAAGATAATGCCCCAGCGCTGCCATGATAAAGCCTGAGATTCCCCGGAGATCCGGATCGCTTTCCGGATAGCGCAGGCTTATCAGCAGGGCGGCCAGAGCGGAAAGTCCGGATGTTGCGCTTAAGGAAGGTCTCTGAGACATTGATGAATGTTTTTTGCGGTCTGGCATATTGCTGAATCCGGGAGATGTGTTGTGCGGCGGAGCCGCTGGACTGACCTGGAGACCCCCCGGGGTATTTTACATGATCTCCCTTTAACTCTCAAAGCAGGAGCGGCAGTGCAGGCAGCGTGAGTCAGCGTGGATTTGCAAGGGTAATTTTGGATCATTGTCCCGTTTTGGTATATAGTGAAGGCAGAAATTTTTCAGCTCTGCGGATCCGGATTTTCGGGTGATATCCGGTACAATAAAAACATTTGTTCGCAGGGTTTTGGTCAGGATGACACCGGAGAGACACGTGGATAACATTCACAATCTTAAGTACAGCTTTTTTCATGCCAGGGATTTGCTTCGCGGCGCCTGGGGACGTCTGCGTTACGATCATCAGCCGGCAGAGACTCCGCTGGAACTCGGCAAAATCAAAAGAGTGGTTATAAACAGAATTGACGGCAAGATCGGCGATACGGTCTGTTTTGCTCCTTTTCTCAGAGAACTCGGCAGGCACTGTCCGGATTTGGAGATAGTGATTCTGGCCAATGAGCAGATGCGGGCGGTTTACAATCAGATCCCCGGAAATTTCAGGCTTGTAATGTGCTCCAAAAGACCTCACGGCCGCGAGGTTCTGAATATTTGCAAAAGAATCGGGGAATGTGACTTTTACGTGCATCTGGTGGTTAATCTCAAAAGCCGGGAGCTGTCATTCATTCACTATCTTAATCCCTCATGGGTGGCCACTCTGGATCCCAACCTCAAAATGGACAGTCTGCGGCTTTCCCGCTATACATCGCCTGTGAAGGGTCGGGGATTGCATATTACCCAGATTCTGGACTGCATCCTGAGCGAAGGAGGCATTACCCAGATTGATCATGCCTATGTCCGTTTTTTTGAGAGGGAAGTTGCAATTTCCAAAATTCAGAATACTGTCGGAATTGTGCCGTACGGCGCTTCTGATAATCGCAGACTTTCAGACGAGTCAATCAAGGTTATTGCCGACAGAATTCTCAGACTTCCCGGAGTAAAGGCGGAGATCTTTGCCGTACCGGGGGACAGATCTCACCTTAAGGATTTTTTAAGCAGCAATTATCATGATGAGCCGCGCATTGCGCTGGCGCCGCTGCTTCTGGGAATGCGGGATGTTTTCGTGCATGCGGCGTCCTACCGGGCCATCATCGGGGTTGATACCGGAACTGCCCATGTTGCTGCCAGCTATGATGTTCCGGAATTCACGATTTACAGTAATGATGTTGTCAACTTCAACAGATGGCATGCAGTCAGCGATCGGGCCACGAATGCCGCCTATGACTGTTGTGCCTTAAGTGCCGTTGACAATGAAAGGCTTGGCCGTGATCTGGACGAGTTTATTTCAAAAACCTTTTAGGCAGCGGTAATTTTTCAGGGGCAACCGGGTGTGACGAGCTATGAGTTTTAATATTGAACGCAACGGCAAGAAAAGGGTGGTGATCGTCGGGGGAGGCTTCGGAGGCCTCAGGCTGGCCCGGGGACTTAAGAAATCCGGATTTCAGGTAATTCTGATTGACCGGAACAACTATCATCAGTTTCCGCCCCTTATCTATCAGATTGCCACTGCCGGTCTTAATCCCAGTTCGATTTCATTTCCCTTCAGAAAGATATTCGAGGATCGCGAGGACTATTTTTTCCGGATGGCCGAGCTTCGTGCCGTCTATCCCGCTGACAATATGATTCAGACCTCCATAGGCAAGATCGATTACGATTACCTGGTACTGGCCTGCGGAACAACCACCAATTTCTTTGGCAATAAGAACATCGAGGAAGCGGCAATTCCCATGAAGACCGTTACCGAGGCCATGGGACTCCGGAATTCCCTCCTGAGCAGCTATGAACGCTCCGTAACCTGTTCCAGCGAAAAGGAGCGGGATGAGCTTCTTAACATAGTGATTGTCGGAGGCGGGCCTTCAGGTGTTGAAATTGCCGGGGCCATTGCGGAAATGCGGCGTTATGTGCTTCCCAAGGATTACCCGGACATGGATGTATCCAGGATGCACATTCACCTTATTCAGGGTGATGCGCGGCTTTTGCCGGGTATGAACGAGAAGTCATCACAGCAGGCTCTGGAATTTCTGAGAAAAATGAATGTGGAAATCCGGCTTAACACTTTTGTTACGGATTATACGGATCATGAAGTGGTAATGAATGACGGGGCCAGAATTCCCTCCCGGAACTTCATCTGGGTAGGCGGTGTTATTGCCAATCCCGTTACAGGACTCCCCGAAGAGTGTTTCGGGAGGGGAAAGCGGATCCTGGTGGACGAATATAACCGGGTAAAGGGCCAGAAAAATATTTTTGCCATCGGAGACATTGCCTTCATGGATGCGGATCCCTCCTGTCCCAAGGGGCATCCGCAGATGGCACAGCCGGCCATCCAGCAGGGGGCGCTTCTGGCCAGAAATATCAGAGCCTGGGAAAACGGCGGAGAAGCAGTTCCCTTCAGATATAAGGATCTTGGATGCATGGCCACCATTGGCAAGAACAAGGCTGTAGCCAATATCGGAGGATTTGTTTTCGGAGGCTTCTTTGCCTGGCTGATCTGGATGGGAGTCCACCTCATGTCCATTCTCGGTGTGAGAAACAAGCTCTTTGTATTCCTGGACTGGGTATGGAGCTATTTCACCTATGACAGATCCAACCGTATGATTCTTAAAGCCAGACCCAGTCAGGAAATGAATGAGCTGGAAAAACGGCTTCAGGAAAATCACTGGGGGGATATTGCGCCTGAGGAAAGAACTCAGTCTTAAACCAGCGGAGTCCCGGCCCCGGTTTCGGTTCGGGCGGGCTTTATAACTCATTTTCCGGAGAACTCATGAAAACAACTATTCCATATCGGACCGGTCTTTTTCTGGCAGGAATTCTTGCGGCGGCGACGGCGTTCGGTGATGCTGCCGGTGATCTTTCCGAAAGGATTTTTAAAACCTCCGGGTTCAGTGCCGGGTTTGTGCAGACGGTAAAATCAGGGGACGGCAAGCTGCTTCAGGAATCCCGGGGAGAAATGAGTCTTCTGAGACCGGAGTTCTTCAGGATGGAAATCACCGATCCCGACGAGAGTCTCCTTGTTGCCGACGGAAAGAATGTTTACAGTTATGACCCGCTTCTTGAACAGGTGGTAATCTACTCTTTTGACAGGGAAATCGGCAATTCTCCCCTGATGCTTCTGGTTTCTCCGGACAAAAAGGTCTGGGATCGCTACCGTATTGAAAGCAGAGGCAAGGATGCCTTCAAGGTAACGCTGCGGGAGCCCGGCGGGCTGGTAACAGGAATGGAGATTCTTTTCAGGGAAGACAGCATCGCCAGACTCAATGTTTACGAGACTGACGGCAAGGTCAGTTCCTACGAATTCGGGGCAGTCAGCCCCGGGGTTCCCGAGAAGAAGGATTTCAGGTTTGACGTGCCGGAAGGAGTTACTGTCGATGACCAGAGGGGAAAGTGATCTTTTTCTGGATTATTCTCTGAGGGAGGCCGAAAAGCTTCGTGAGGCAACAGCGCCTTTGGCTTCCCGGATGAGGCCCCGGACTTTGGACGAATTTATCGGACAGGAGCACATTATCGGCCCCGGGAAGCCTCTTCGCACGGCACTGGAAAAAGGGTATGTCGGATCTCTGATTCTCTGGGGGCCTCCCGGCGTCGGCAAAACCACACTGGCGGAAATCATTGCATCCATGGTACACGCCGAGGTGAAGCGTCTAAGTGCCGTAACCTCCGGAGTCAAGGAGATTCGCGAGGCTGTTTCCGAAGCGACCCGGAATCTTGAGAACGGCTTTCGCACGGTGCTTTTTGTGGATGAGGTGCATCGTTTCAACAAATCGCAGCAGGATGCCTTCCTTCCCTATATCGAAAACGGAACCATTATCTTTATCGGCGCCACCACCGAAAATCCTTCCTTCGAGCTTAACAGCGCCATTCTTTCCCGTACCAGGGTTTATGTTCTCAGGTCTCTTGAAATTTCGGACATCGAAACCGTGATCATGAGGGCCTGCGAAAGCCCTGCCGGCCTTAAAAAGCTGAATCTGAGATTTGAGGCCGGAGCTCTCAGAGCTTTGGCGCAGCTTTCCGGAGGCGATGCCCGCCGGGCGCTTAATCTTCTCGAAATCGTGTCGGATTTTGCCGGGGAAGAAGCGAACGGCACCCGAATGATTACCCTTAAGGCCATTGCCGGAGTCGGCAGTGAACGGATAGCTCGTTACGATAAACACGGAGATCGGTTTTATGATCTTATAAGCGCCTTTCATAAATCGGTAAGGGGATCCAGTCCTCAGGCGGCTCTTTACTGGTATGCCAGGATTGTGGCGGCCGGAGGGGATCCGCTTTATGCGGCCAGGCGTCTTCTGGCCATTGCCTCAGAGGATATCGGATGTGCCGATCCGAAAGCCCTGGGAGTGGTGCTGTCGGCCTGGGATACCTTTGAGAGAGTGGGACCGGCCGAGGGAGAAAGGGCGATTGCCGAGGCTGCGGTATACTGTGCCATAGCCCCGAAAAGCAATGCCCTGTACCGGGCCTGGAATGCCGTGCTTGAAGAGGTTAAGAATCTTCCGGACTATGACGTCCCGCCGTACCTCAGAAACGCTCCCACCAGGCTTATGGAGGATCTGGGATATCATAAGGGGTACCGGTATGCTCATGATGAATTCGGAGCCTACGCCGCCGGGGAGAACTTTCTGCCGCCTGAGATTCATGACCGGGTATGGTATGTTCCCAGCGATCGCGGCTATGAAAAATCAATGGCCGCCAAAATGCAGTATCTTCATGAACGCGATCTCTGGAGCGACAATCAGCGTTATCCGGAGGATTTTCGGGAGGAAAGAGCCAGGATCATGAAAGCGCGTGCGGAGGCTGAATCTTCTTCTGCCGGTACCGATTCGTCAAAAAACGTCTGAGGAAGTATTCCGAAAAAAAGCCGGGAGAATATCCCGGCAAAGATGACACATCAAAAACTGATGGGGAAATGAAGAAAATCATGCAGTCTGAGGCCTCCCGGCCGGTGCAACAGATGTGTGGAAAAGGAGAAACCACTTGAAAACGCGACTGCAAACGTTATCATTCACTGCACGATGACTATTATAGGGAATGAAAACGTTTTTGTTAATGTTTTGTTGCACCAAAATGATTTTTTTTTCGTATAACGAACTTGTTTTGTCTGTTTTTTAACCAGAATACGGGTTTTTGAGGCTGTTATTGAGGTTTTTCGGAAGCGCATTCTTTCCCGGCGGTGTTTCTGCGCTGTTTTTTCATCCCTGCTGCTGCCTCTTTCCCGGATACCGGTAATGTTTTCCGGTTTTCTGTTTTTCGGGGATGTTTTTCTTTATGACTTTACAGCAGCTCAGATATGCTTTGGCGGTGGCTTCATATCACAGCTTCAATGAGGCGGCCCGGGCGGTTTTTGTGACTCAGCCCACCCTTTCCACGGCTCTACGGGATCTGGAGGAGGAGCTGGGAATTCAGATATTTGAAAGATCCAGCCGCGGCATTGAGATAACCTCTGACGGCGTGGAGTTTCTGGGATACGCCCGGAAGGTTATCGAGCAGGCAGATGAGCTTCGGGAGCACTTCATGCCGGATCGTCCGAGAATGATCCGCTATACCGTCAGTTCGCAGCATTATTCCTTTGTGGTTTCGGCCTTTATAAAGCTGGTGAATGCCTTCGGAGTGGAATCCTACGACTTCTGTCTTCGGGAAACCCGTACCATGAGCATTATCACTGATGTTCACAATCTGTCGGCCGATATCGGAATCATCTATCTTTCCGGACATAACAGAAAGGTTCTGGAACGGTATTTCAGGGAATACGACCTGGAATTTCATGATCTCCGGGAGGTTTCTCCTCATATATTTGTCAGTTCCGCAAGCAGTCTGGTATCCAGGGAGCGGGTCAGCTTTGCGGATCTTGCGGGGATGCCGCTTATATCATTCGAGCAGGGCAACTACAGTTCCGATTATTTTGACGAGGAGCTAATCCGGGATCAGTCCGGAAACAAGGTTATCAGGGTCAGCGATCGCGCCACGCTTTTCAATCTGCTCCGGGGACTTAACGGCTACACCGTAAGCTCCGGCGTTATCAGCAGGGAGCTTAATCCCGATGTGGCGGCCATCCCGCTGGAATCGGATGCCAGAATGACCATCGGCTATGTGCTGAGAAAGGGAATCAAGGTTACCGGTCTTACGGAAAGCTTTATTATGTATCTGAAAAGCTGTCTCGGGGAGCCGGATTCTGCCGGCGGCCATGGTGATACCCCCTCCGAATAAAAAACCCGCTTTCGGGGAGCGGGCTTTCTTTCAGTTTCAAAGGTGTTGGGGAATTAACGGATTACTTCCATAAGCTTGGGGACCACATCCTTTTTCCGGGAGGCAACCTTTTCCAGGAATACCCGTTTGCCGTCAGCAGAACCGAAGGCTTTTATGGCAGCCTCAAGAGCACCGTCGCCGTATGCCAGAATTTCGGTTCTCTTGTTTTCAAGATCGGTGGCCAGAGCGTAAAGCATATCCATGCCCTTCTTCGGGAATACTTCCGGAAGAACGCCGGTCATTCTGGAGGTGATTTCCACACGGGTCTTTTCCTTCATGTTCATCTGGGAAATGCCGACGTGCTTGGATCCCATGGTGAATTCCTTGTAGTCGGTATTGTAGATTTCCTCGTCGCTCATGTTGTCGTAGGAGGCGGCGGCATCGGCCATTTCCTCAAAATATTTGTCAAGGTCGGAAACCCCGGCAACCGGAGTCAGTGCCCTGACCACTTCGCGATCCGCGGAGGTAGTGGTGGAGGAGGTCAGGTTGACGGTGTCGGAGAGAATTGCGGAAAGCAGGAGACCGGCGGTGGTTTTGTCGATTTCCTGATTGTTTTCCTGGTATTCCAGATAAACGATGGTGGCAGTGCAGCCTACCGGAAGAGTTCTGATCTTGAGCGGGGAAGAGGTAACCACGTCACCCAGAGCATGATGGTCGATGATGGTAAGGATTCTGGCCTCGGACATGCCGTTTACCGCCTGGCCGAAACTGGAATGATCCACGAGAAGAATATTTTTGCCGGCTGCATCGGAAAGAACCTCGGGAACTTCAGCTCCGAAATGCTTCAGCACAAACGCGGATTCGTTGTTGATTTTGCCGCTGACCATGGCTTTGGCATTGACGCCAAGCTTCTTCTGAAGCGCTGCGAAGGCGATGGCGGAGCATACGCTGTCGGTATCGGGATTTTTGTGTCCCACTACGAAGGTTTCCTGATCGCGGTAATCAAGACCTTCATTCAAAATGCTGTATAACATGAAGTATTCCTTGTTGGTAACAGTTGGATCCGTACTGTAAGCGGAGTACGGAATATTCGGGAAGCGCCTGACGAACGAAGCATTCCGGCACGGTGTCCGATTTCTGAAATTGAGCATATTATACCCAAGACTGTATGATTCCTGACAATTTGTTGCAATTTCTTTTCCCGGGCCGGATAAGAGCCAGAGGTCAGTCCTGGTTCGGTTTTCGGCACAGACAGCAACAAAACCGGATATCCGAAAAGTCCGGGAATTGCCTTACGGGAAAAATCGGCGAGGTTAACATTTGTACACAGATCTTCCCTGAAAATAACGTTCCGGAAAATGAGAATTGCTATAATGAAACGGCATGAAAAGCTGATTTAATCAGGAAGGATCGTATTGTGAAAAATCACGGATTGAGAATATCGACTCTTAGCCTAATAAGCATAGTGGCAACCGTTATTTCAACGATTGTGCTTGTTATTTCAATAGTCCAGTGCTCTGCCGAATATCAGAAACTGAAGGTAACGATCAGGCATTATATGTCAGGGGAGGGAGCCTTCAGAAATCTTGAGGGCGCTTCCGATTACCTGACCGAGCAGGTCAGGCTTTTTGTGGTGACCGGGGATATCCGTTACGTAAAGCTTTATTTTAATGAGGTCAATACCAACAAGAGACGTGAACTGGCGGTTAAGGCTCTTGAAGAAAATTTCGGGGATATCAGGGCAGTGCCGCTGATTTCGAAAGCCCTGGATTTGTCCAATGAACTTATGAATACCGAAATGAGAGCGATGAGACTCTATCTCGAAGGTTCCGGAAGAATGGATGAAGCTACGCCCGAGCTTGCCGGAATTACTCTTTCGCTGCAGGATCAGGAAATGAGCCCTGATGAAAAGATCAGGCTGTCCCAGAAACTGGTGGTCAGTGAAAGCTATCATGCCCAGAAACAGGGAATCCGGGACTGTGTTTCTCTCAGTCTTATAAACATGGAGGACTATGCCCGTCATGAAAATGTGGCCAATACCTCCAAGTTTGAAAAATCCTTCCTGATGCTCAATGTCGTGGCGGTATTCATGATATTTCTGCAGGTATTCATGACGGTTTTCATAGTGTATCTTATTGTAAGACCGCTGAAGAGCTACAACAGAAGCATTTCGGACGGGAAGTCTTTTGATGTGCACGGAGCCCTGGAGCTTCGCAGACTGGCCGAGTCGTATAACTCCGTGTATGAGGATAATCAGGCCAATCTTAATCTTTTGAGGCACAAGGCGGAGCATGATGCTCTTACCAATATTTACAACCGTAATGTGTTTGATCGTCTGATGGATGTATACAATCCCGTCAATACCCGTTTTGCGCTGATAATTTTTGATGTGGACTTTTTTAAATCAATAAACGATACCCACGGCCACAAAACAGGAGATCTGGTGCTTAAAAAGGTTGCCGATACCATCAAGTCCGTTTTCCGGAAATCGGATTTTCCGTGCCGTATTGGCGGCGATGAGTTTGCGGTCATCATGGTGAATTCTGACAGCACTCAGGAATCCATGCTTAATGATATCTGTACCAGAATTTCAAACAGTCTGCATCAGGGGGACGAAACCGTCCCGGAAATAACGCTGAGCATCGGCATTGCCTTCTCTGATAACGTGGAGGATGGTGCAACCATCTATGAATGTGCCGACAAGGCGCTTTATCATGTAAAAAAGAGCGGCAGGAACGGCTGGAGCTTTTTCAGCAAAAAGGTGTAGCGGAAAGCAATGACAGTAAGCTTCGGGAAATTGTTCAGAGCAAAAGTACCGTGATTCAGGCGGTTGTTCTGAATGAAGATATCAGGTAAGGTTCCGGTTTCGGGACCTTTCTTTTTTGCAGTTTGAAACATGATGAGAGCGCACCGCCACGGTATGCCGCGATTTCGAAGGCGGTGAGGAATTATGAAGTTCTGGGATGATGTCGGGACACGGGTTGCCTGATTGAGTATAATCCGCAGAAATGCTTTGTTATTCGGGAGATTCAGATGACTCTTTTTGGAACTATTGACACCAGCCTGTATGAGGAACAGATCAGGGAGAAGGTAGATACCCTGGCGGCGGAGATGCGCAATATTCTCAGCATCCCGGAACCCGAGGTGTATACATCCGATCCCGTTCATTACAGAATGCGAGCAGAATTCCTGATTTTTCATGAAGGAGAGCGTCTGAGATTTTGTATGACTGATGTGTCAGACGGTGAGAAAAAGAGGGTGTTTATTGACCATTTCGATCCGGGTTCGGAACTGATGAATTTTTTTATGCCCCTTCTTGCCGATCTGATATCCGGTAATCCCATTCTGCAGAAACGACTTTTTGATATTGATTTTCTGACTTCCCTGAGCGGTCAGACGCTGATTACACTGACCTATCACAAAAAACTTACCGGAGAGTGGGAGAGTCAAGCCAGAGACCTTCTGATGAAGCTCAGAGAAACCGGCAAACACGTCAATATTATCGGAAGGGCAGCCAAACAGAAAATTGTCATGGACGAGGATTTTGTCTGGGAAACCCTGAAGGTAAACGGAAAGGAATTTCACTATCAGCAGATTGATAACAGCTTTACCCAACCCAACGGTCACGTTGCGGAAAAAATGCTGAGCTGGGTTCAGAATGTAACCAGGGGGATGCCGGGGGATCTTCTGGAGCTGTACTGCGGCAACGGAAACTTTTCCATAGCGCTGGCAGAGAATTTTGAGAAGGTACTGGCAACTGAAATATCCAAAACCTCAGTAAAATCCGCTCAGCTGAACATTGCCAGAAATAATGTGGCAAATCTTAAGATTCTTCGCATGAGCGCTGAGGAGCTCACCGAGGCCATGAACAAGGTGCGGAGCTTCAGCAACCCGGTCACACTTATGGATAATCTCAGAATGCTGGCAGAAACACATCGGGTTGAGAAGCTGGCATTTTTTGATCAGTTCCCGTATACGCCGCACGTTGAGACTGTAGTTTTACTATCGAGGGAGAAATAGAACTGCTCTGAAATCCCTTGAAATAAAAGGTTTTGCGGAGTTTGATGCTTTTTTAGGCATGACGGTAAAACCGGATTTATGCTGTATGTAAGAACATATCAAGGGCGGGAGATACAGCATAGTTGTGGCTAATATTTTGATATTTTTTAGGTTGTAGATACTATTTTGCTTTTTGGGAGTCGGGTAGCGTTTTGTTACTTTTTACGGAGATTCACAATTCTGTTTGTAGCTATGAAGTAAGATTATGTCACTGTCTTTACTCGAGCAAAGGTATTTCTTATGTTTTGCATTAAGTGCGGTACTCCATTGCCTGATGATGCCAATTTTTGTCTCAAATGTGGCTGTGATTTGAGGAATTTGAATCAAAGAACCGGAACTAGCTATTCATCTGTAAAGGTAGGTGATTACGTTGAGTTCGGGCGCTATCCCCAGAATAATGGTAAAGAGCCTATTGAATGGCTGGTTTTGGAGGTGAATTATCGGGAAGCACTGCTGGTGAGCCGTCACGGTCTTGATTGTAAACAGTATCATTATGAGCACGTATCCATGACCTGGGAGAACTGCGATCTTCGGAAGTGGCTTAACAGTAAGTTTCTGAAGGCGGCTTTCTCTGAGGAGGAACAGCAGAGGATTAAACTCTCAGAGGTGGCGAATGACGATAACCGGCAGTACGGCACCCGCGGCGGAAATAATACCCGGGATCGGGTTTTCTGCTTAAGTCTCACGGAGGCGGTACGGTATTTTAAGTATGACGGCGAAAGAAAGTGCCGGCCCACGGCTTGTGCCCGTTACCAAGGAGCATGGGTTGCTGATAGTAACGGCTGTTGTTGGTGGTGGCTGCGGTCGCCGGGCGGCAATCAGCACAACGCTTCGCTCGTAAATTCGGGCGGCGCGCTT
>CACYPY010000059.1 GCA_902776415.1 uncultured Ruminobacter sp. | reverse complement strand
CGGACAGATTGATGCCAATAAATACCAGTCCGTGCTTTCAGAGGGGAAAATCAGAAGAATTTATTCCTACGGCATCACTTTCTGCAAAAAGTCGTGCTGCGTCAGGGTGAAATCAGAAAATGTTCAGACTCCTGATCTCTGACCGCAGTTTATTGTTGCCGCCATGATACCCTAAAAATTGTTCCTGTCGGGGGAAAACGCCATTCTTAAAACATGCCGGAGGCGGGGCGAGATACGGAATCCATCAGTTGCAGTGCTTTCCGGCTACGAGATTGGTAACTTCGCGATTATTGATAATGCCGTGCCATTTCATTTTATCCAGCATTGAAATCAGATGCCGCGAGCTTTTGTTTTTACAGGCCTCCCGGTACATCTGCTCCAGATAGCCGTCCAGGTTTTCCATGGAATTACGTTTGTCTTCTCCGGGAGCACCGGTGTATATCACATAGAAATGAACCTCGGAACCGGGGCCTATGGCCGCCCGCTCCAGGACAAGATTCGGTGCCAGCCTGCGGGGCAGATTCTTTTCCAGAAGAGGACGGTATACCCGATTCAGGAAATCCTCGTCATAGAAGCCCTGTTTTTCCTGCTTCATCAGTGCCTTGGTGGTGTTATAGCTGTTTTTGCCGTTGTTTTTGCAGAAATCGCTGTTAATGATGTGTTCGGAGAGCTTCTCCCCCGATTTGTCAAGGTATACCAGATCCAGATAGCTGCTTTTGTTTATGTATCTGGAAAACTGTCCCGAGATGATGGATCCCTGACAGAAGAAGCCGGTCAGAAAATCCGGCAGGGAGTTTACGAAATCCAGGGAGCTTTCTTTGCGATCCCGGAGACTCAGATTGTTTTTTCTGACGGTGACTTTTATTCCTCTGCCGTCGGACAGCGGTGAAACCTCGGTCCGGTTTTCGGGATCTGCGGGAAGAATTTTGACAAGATCCTGCATAAGAGCGCTCTGATCCTCTGCGGGATAGCAGCCGCCGAGCAGCGCAGCGGCTGTTACGGCCAGTGTCAGATATTTCAGCATTTCCGATCCCTCCGTTGCTGGTTTCGGGAGCGCAATGCCCCCTTTTACCATATCTTATCACATTGCGGATTCCGGTATTTTGACGCAGGCTGAGACTTGTTGAAAAACAGGCTGAATGATGTGTCGGGCGGAAAGAAGAGGGATGCAGGCGAAACCGGCAGGCATGCATAGTGAGGCACGGCAGGATAATAGAAAAGGCGCCGCCCCGGGGAGGACTGCGCCTTTTCAGATTTCCGGAAACGACCGTTTCCGGAATGCCGTGTTACTTCCGGAGTTTGTCCAGAAGGTGCTTCAGAATGTCGGAGGCAGGAATCTTCACCTTGGAGAGATCCTTTCTTTCCTCGTATTCCACGCATCCCTCGGCGAGAGTCTTGTCACCGATGATTACCAGATGCGGGATGCCGATAAGCTCCATGTCCGCAAACTTTACGCCCGGTCTTTCGTTCCGGTCATCAAGAAGCACTTCGACACCGGCCTTTTCAAGTTCCTCGTAGAGCTTGTCGGCGGTTTCCGTAACTGCGGTGCTCTTGCCGTAGTTGAGCGGAATCACTGCTACCTGGAACGGAGCCATGGATGCCGGCCAGACAATGCCTTTGTCGTCATGGTTCTGTTCAATGGCGGCGGCGATTACCCTGGTAACTCCGATGCCGTAGCAGCCCATTTCCATGGGAATGTTCCTGCCGTTTTCGTCCAGCACTGTAGCGCCCATGGCGGCGGAATACTTGGTGCCGAGCTCAAATACCTGTCCCACCTCGATGCCGTGCTTCAGGATTACGGTTCCCCGGCCGTCAGGGCTTGCATCCCCCTCCACGATGTTACGGAGATCCTGAATCTCGAAATCCGGAACATCCCTGACCAGATTGGCTCCGGTGTAATGGAAGCCGGTTTCGTTGGCACCAGTGCAGAAATCAGACATGACCGAGGCAGCCCGGTCAACAATGATGCGCCCCCTGAAGCCCACAGGTCCCAGGGATCCCGGAAGAGCTCCCAGGGCGGTTTTGATTTCCTGTTCGGAGGCAAAGGTCAGCGGCGCGGAAATTCCGGTGATCTTTTCAGCCTTGACCTCGTTAAGCTCGTGATCGCCACGGAGCACCAGCATTACGAGGCAGTCTTTGCCGTCTTTGTCAGTGCCGTGCACCACCAGGGTTTTTGCCACGGTGCTGATATCCCGGTTCAGGAAGGAAGCTACCTCCTCCACGGAATGGGCATTCGGAGTGGCCACTTTGGTCAGTTCCTCCGCAGGAGCCTTTCTTTCCTCAGCAGGCATGGGAGCCTCGGCCATTTCGATATTGGCAGCGTAATCGGACTCGTTGGAGAATACGATGATATCCTCGCCGGCATCTGCCAGTACCTGGAATTCATGGGAATGATTGCCGCCGATGGATCCGGTGTCGGCTTCCACAGGTCTGAAGAACAGTCCCAGTCTTGTGAAGATGCTGGTATAGGTATCGTACATGACCTGATAGGTTTCGTGGAGACTGTCGGTATTGGTATGGAAGGAGTAGGCATCCTTCATGACAAATTCTCTGCCGCGCATCACTCCGAAACGGGGACGTACCTCGTCACGGAACTTGGTCTGGATCTGGTACAGGTTCAGCGGAAGCTGCTTGTAGCTTTTTACCTCGTAGGAAGCCAGCCAGGTAACCACCTCTTCATGAGTGGGACCGAGAACGAAGCAGTTTTCCTTTCTGTCTTTGAAACGGCAAAGTTCCGGACCGTATTTTTCCCATCTTCCGGATTCCTGCCAGAGCTCGGCAGGCTGTACCACCGGCATGTTGATTTCCAGAGCTCCGGATTTGTCCATTTCCTCGCGGATAATGTTTTCCACCTTGTTTAAAACACGAAGCCCCGTGGGAAGCCAGACATAAAGTCCGGATGCGAGCTGACGGATAAGACCGGCACGAAGCATAAGCTGGTGGCTGACCACAGAGGCTTCGGCAGGAACCTCTTTCAGAGTTGACAATAGAAATTTACTGGTGCGCATGTTAGGCCTTCAAGAATTTATCCCTGTTTGACAGGTTGAAATAACTGACCGCTATTTTAGCAAAAACGGGGCAGTTTGGAGAGGTTTCGAGACAATGCGGCATTCCGGGCCCGGGGCAAGGGGAGCAATGTGCAAATTCAAAATCTCAGAATGGTTCATTAATGTTAAAATCAGTTTCGGTTCGGTGATGCCGGGATTTATTAATGCTTTTCAGGGTGAATTCATGGATTTCAGCATATTTTTGTATACTTTTGCAGCCTTTTTGCTGTTTTTTCTGCTGGCAGCCATCGGGTATATCATTCAGCACAAGATGATTCACGGTTCCTGCGGCGGACTTGCCAATGTCGGTGTTGAAAAGGCCTGCTCCTGTGAAAAGCCCTGCTTCAAAAGAGTGGTGGTCACCAAAATCAAAAAGCTCGCCGGCAGGAGCGACTCGGAAGTCTCCGGAAAAAGCTGAGTCCGGGGCAGGATTTTGGCGATGCATGAAGATCGGTGTTTTTCCGGTCTCCGGTTTCTGTTGCCGGACACCTCCGGTAACTGTTTTTTCTTTTTTCGCTGTCAATGATTCAGGATCCTTCAGTTTGATGAAAAAAATACTATTCGGTTTTCTGTCACTTGCCATGCTTGCCGGTTTTTCAGCCGGACTGTCGGGCTGCGACGTGGGCACGTCTTCGGTTTCCCGGAGTGAGCTCAAGATAGGCGGCAAGACCATGGGCACCTTTTATAACATTACCGTTATCGGAGATTATCCCGGCGGACAGGAGCAGCTTCGGCACGAAGCCGAGGAGGTGCTGGATCGGGTGAACCGGGAGATCTCCTTCTTTGACAAAAACAGCGAGCTTTCCAGATTCAACCAGCATAAATCCACCGAGCCGTTCCGGGTGTCTCAGGATGTGGCCGACGTGGTTATTGCAAGCCTCAGGGCAGGAAAGGAGCTTAATGGCGCCGTGGATGTGACCGTGGGTCCTTTGGTTAATCTCTGGGGCTTCGGGCATGTCAAATCGGAAAACCAGTCTGGCATTCCTGACGAAAGTGCCATCAATGCCGCCAGAAAGCGCATAGGCCTTGACAAACTGCATGCTGTGGTGGGGTATAACTTTGCGGAGCTGAAGAAGGACATTCCTAATCTTGAAGTGGATCTTTCCACCGTGGGAGAAGGGTTCGGGGCTGACAAGCTGGCGGAACTCATGGATCTCCGGGGAATTCAGAACTACATGGTTTCGGTGGCCGGAGCCATTCGCACCAAGGGGCTGAACAGCAGAGGCAAGGACTGGGTAATCGCCATTGAGCATCCTACGGCCGAGCAGTCGGTAGGGCAGCGTCTTGAAGTTCCGGTGTGTACCATGGGGCAGGCTATCTCCACTTCCGGAAGCTATCGCAACTACAAGATTGATGAAAAGACAGGGCAGCGTCTCAGTCATATCATAGATCCGGCTACCGGGAGACCCATAACTCATCATACGGTTTCGGTTACGGTGGTGGGTGCCACCGCTCTTTGGACGGATGCCATTGACACCGGGCTGATGGTTATGGGATCCGAAGAGGCTATCAGATTTGCCAATGAGAGAAATATGGCCATTTACACCATCGTAAAGGAAGGCAAGGAATTCAAGGCTCATTACAGCCGGGCGATGCAGAAATATCTGGTTTGTGACTGACGCCGGAGTGTTAGCGGATTTGCGGGGGCTTCGGAAGAAGCCCTTTTTTGTTTCCTAAACTGTGAATGAACCGGCGTTATCAGGCGATAACTGACAGTTTCTTTTTCCAGCGGTTATAATTTCGGATTCAGAGAAATGGCAATTCTGCGGTAATTTGCACATGGACTGCAAAGTGACCGCAAATTGACCGGTTTCGCGGTTTCTTGATTAGATTTGACAGACGGACTGTTATATATGCACGTTCATATTTTAGGGATCTGCGGCACCTTCATGGGTGGGGTGGCTGTTATTGCAAAGGAGCTGGGGTATCGGGTTTCCGGCTCGGACGCCAATGTGTATCCTCCGATGAGTACCATGCTCAGAGAAAAGGGGATCGAGATAACCGAGGGCTATGACCCGGCTCAGCTGTCGCCGGCTCCGGATCTGATTATTGTCGGGAATGCCATGAAAAGAGGCAATCCCTGCGTGGAATACATGCTTAACGAAGGGCTGCCTTTTGTGTCGGGGCCGGAGTGGCTGGAGCACTATGTACTGAATACAAGGAAGGTAATCGGAGTGGCCGGAACTCACGGCAAAACCTCCACCTCCGGCATGTGTGCCTGGATTCTGGAGCATGCCGGCTTCAGACCAGGTTTTCTGATTGGCGGAGTGCCCGGGAACTTTGATACCTCCGCCCGGGTGGGGGATTCCCCTTACTTTGTGATTGAATCTGACGAATACGACTGTGCCTTTTTTGATAAAAGGTCCAAATTCGTGCATTACCGGCCTTTCGTGCAGATCCTGAACAACCTGGAATATGATCATGCCGATATCTTTGAGGATGTCCGGGCGATACAGAAACAGTTCCATCACCTGGTGCGCATCATACCGGGGAAGGGAGAGGTTATTATCCCATGTGATTCCCGGACTCTGGATGAGGTTATTGACATGGGGTGCTGGTCAAATCTGGTCAGAACCGGCGCGCCCGGTGCCGGTATTTATGCCGAACTTGTTAACGAGGACGGCAGTGCCTTCAAAGTTTACGAAAAGGACGGCACCATAATTGGCGAGGTTTCCTGGGAGGGGATCGGAAACCATAACGTCAGAAACGCTCTGATGGCCATTGAGGCTGCCCGCTATATCGGTATTTCCCCGGAAAAGTCCGTGGCCGCTCTTTGCGAGTTCAGAATGCCGAAGAGAAGAATGGAATTCAAGGGAGAAAAGAACGGCGTTTCGCTTTACGATGATTTTGCTCATCATCCCACCGCCATCAGAACCACTCTTGACGGTCTCAGAAAGAAGGTGGGATCCGAAAAGAGAATTATCGCGGTGTTTGAGCCCCGTTCCAATACCATGAAACTGGGGGTTAACCATGAGCAGCTTACGGATTCTCTGTCCATTGCCGATGTTATTTTCATGTATGCTCCGGACGGCCTGAAATGGAATACCGACGAGCTTGCAGACGGTCATAAGTTTAACGTCTGCCATGATTTTGAGGCTATGCTCAGCGATATTGTCAGAGAGTCAAAGCCCGGTGATGTTATTCTGGTCATGAGTAACGGCGGTTTTAACGGCATTCAGGGGAAGCTTCTGGAGCGGCTCTGATTGCCGGAAGCACGGGCTGATCGTGCTTATAAACAGCTATCGGGCACTGTTCCGTGGTTCTCAAAACCAGGCGGACGGAGCTTCCGGTGGCTGTTTTTTATCAGGTTTTAAGCTTTAATGTCAGAGAATCATGTAATCCGGACGAATCATGACGGCTGACGGAGTGAACGGCATTATCCGGGATTCTTCCGGAAAGGCTCCGAAGAAGACATGGGAAAACAATTATGAAAAACCCCCGTAACGCTTTGATTTTCATCCCGGGAAACCGGCTAGGATTTGCGGGGACACTTCTCAGGTTTGAGGATATCGCTCTCACCGCTGATGAAACGGCAGCAGCGCTCCTTTCGGACGGGGTTTCGGAGGAGCAGTACCAGTCCCTTTTGCGATCCTTTTCTGAAGATGAGGCTATCGTGATACGAAATGTCAGAAACGCCCTGAATTTTTTGGATTCCCGAGGTGCCTCCGGGGTTTTTGCCGATCTCGGACTGTTCATTGAGCTTAATGGAATCCTGGCCAAAGATCAGGCCCTGTTTCCCGGGGTTCTCAGGAACGGCATCTGTTCCGTACCCTGCATCGGGGAAATACCGGTTCCCACGGTTTCGGAGGTAAGCCGGGAAATAGCATGTCTCAACAGAATGGACCGGCATAATTATAAACGCGCGGCGGCGGAATGTTTTTGCCGTTTGTCCAGGATGCAGCCGTTCTGGGATGGCAACAAGAGAACGGCGTTTTTTCTGTGCAATCTCCTGCTTCTCGGAAAAGGCTTTGACGTCATGATTATCAGGAACAGTGTTTATGCTGATTTTGACAGGCTTCTTACAGCTTTTTACACCGGAGAGAACGAAGATATAATCAGCTTCCTTGCCGGCTGCTGCTTTTTCCGGAATCAGGCGTCATAAAAAGTGTACTGCGACTCTCGGTTTTTCGAAAAAACAGAAGGCAGACATTCGGAAATGCCTGCCTTTTCCCGTACTGTTTAAAAACTTTTTCCGGATGCCGTACTTTAGGCTTCAAACATTGCGGAGATGGATTCCTCATTGGAAATGCGGCGGATTGCCTCTGCCAGCATCGGAGCCAGGGTCAGCACCTTAACCTTGCCGGTGGCCTTCATTTCCTCGGACAGAGGAATGGAATCGGTAACAATAACCTCGTCCAGACTGGACTCGGAGATGTTTCTCAGGGCCGGTCCGGAGAGTACCGGATGGGTGGCATAGGCAAACACTCTCCTGGCTCCTCTGGCCTTCAGGGCATCGGCAGCCTTGCAGAGAGTCCCGCCGGTGTCAATCATGTCATCAATGATGATGGCATCGCGGTCCTTGACCTCGCCGATAAGATGCATTACCTCTGATACATTGGGACGCGGACGACGCTTGTCGATAATGGCGATATCGGTATCATTGAGGAGCTTGGCAATGGCGCGGGCCCGAACCACACCGCCGATATCCGGAGAAACGATTACCGGATTTTCAAAGCTGTGGTTCTTCATGTCGTCCACCAGAATCGGACTTCCGAAAACATTGTCCACCGGAACATCGAAGAAGCCCTGAATCTGTTCGGCGTGGAGATCCACGGTAAGCACGCGATCAACACCGACACTGGAGAGCAGATCGGCCACAACCTTGGCGGTGATGGGCACACGGGCGGAACGGAGTCTTCTGTCCTGACGGGCATATCCGAAATAGGGCACCACGGCAGTGATACGGCCGGCGGAAGCGCGTCTCATGGCATCAATCATCACAATGAGTTCCATGAGGTTGTCGTTGGTGGGAGCACAGGTGGACTGGATGATGAAAATGTCGCCGCCGCGTACATTCTCATTGATTTGCACATGGATTTCGCCATCGCTGAAACGATCGACGGTTGCATTGCCTAATCTGGTGAACAGTTTTTCGGCAATTTTCTGAGCAAGGTCAGGAGTTCCGTTCCCTGCAAAAATCTTCATATCCGGCACGGTATTAACCTCAGATGATCTCTTAGTGACTGATTTTATTTTTCCAGACTGTTCATTCCGGGCTTTTCAGCTTTTCGAGCAGCTGCCCGAGAGGCGAAAAGTTACAGGCCCTGGCCACAAAGCCGCAAATATGGTCCGGAAGACTTTTATATGCCTGAACAGCGGTGTTTTCATCAGAAAATTCCGCAAAGCACGAAGCTCCGGTTCCGGTCATTCCTGATGGTGCGTATTTTAGCAACCATGACAGTGTGGTTGCAACCTCCGGATAGATCTTTTTTACCAGCTCCTGACAGTCGTTTACCATGGGAGCTGCCATTATTTCCGGGATGGTCATTTTCGGGGTGTTACGGGGAAGGTCCGGATGCGTGAATATCTCCTTTGTGGAAACGTGAACATCCCTTGGGGTGGCCACGAGATACCATTTTTCCGGGATGGTAACCGGGGTGAGCTTTTCGCCTACGCCTTCGGCAAACGCGCTGCGGCATCTGACGAACACCGGGACATCCGCACCAAGTTTTCTCCCGGCCTGTGCCAGGTCGTTCTCCGAAAGCCCCAGCCTGAAAATATGGTTAAAAGCGAGAAGAGCGGTGGCCGCATCGCTGGAACCGCCGCCCAGCCCGCCGCCCATGGGGATTTTCTTGTCCACCCGGATGTCGGCTCCCAGAGAGCGGCCGGTAATTCCGCAAAGAAGTCTGACTGCCTTATGGATAATATTCTCCTCCGGAGGGAAGCCCATGTTCGGATAAATGTTTATCTTTTCGTCGTTTCGGGGTTCAATGGTCATGGAATCCCCGCGATCAAGGATGGCGAATACCGTCTGAAGCTCATGATAGCCGTCATCGCGTCTGCCGTTGATGCGCAGAGAGAGATTGATTTTTGCCGGAGCCGGCCAGACTGTCAGATTTCCCATTTGTTTATCCTGATTCTGATTATAAGATCCTGTCCCTTAATCGTAATAAATTCCGGAAGAACGTATTTTCCGGTGGTGCCGTAGCGATCGTAGGTTACGGTGAATTCGTCATGAGTTATTTCCCGGACGGTATGGTTTTCGTTTCTGACAAAGGGAAGATTCCCGGGAATTGCCCGCACAATGTCCGGAAGTCGGTCAGCGGGAATGCTGAGCCCGGTGAGTCTCTTTATAAGATTATCAGCCGCTCCGGTATGCTGTTTTCCGTCACTGTCAGTTATAACGGCCAGTCCCCGGGTGTTTTCCAGTCTGAATACGGTGGAACCGGTAAGCGTTGTCAGTTCCAGGGTGTAGGAGTCATCATTTACTGAGAAATTAAGGAAGGAGGACATCCGGGTATTTTTTTCGACAATGGCGATTTTTCCGGAGGTGGCGAAGTTTTTTATCTCCGCAAGCTCGCTGTTCTGTTTTTCGTAAAATTCCAGAGATTGCTCCGGTATGGAATTGCACCCGGCGGCAAACAGCATAATGCCGGCCATGGCGGTAATGAGTATTCCTGATTTCATGTGAAAATTCAGTCCGTAAGGAGAATGCGGAATGCCGCACGGTTCACGGGGAGGATTTCTGAAGAATCCCGCTCAGTGTTTCGGAGTTTTCCGCGGCGGTGTTCCCGCAGGATGAAAACGGGTAAATGGTATCATTATTGATGCCATTGATCAATGCGGCTCCGTGAGCCGCATACACAAAAAAGGCCCCGGATTTGTTCGGGGCCCTGTGAATTACCAGGTATGAGCCTTCAGGCAGGTCTAATTAAAGAGAGCTGGTGAAGGTACGGGTAATAACGTCGTTCTGCTGCTCTCTGGTGAGAGAGTTGAAGCGTACGGCATATCCGGAAACGCGGATGGTGAGCATCGGATACTTCTCAGGATTGTTCTGGGCGTCGATCAGAGTGTCTCTGTTGAGAACATTGACATTCAGGTGCTGACCGCCTTCGTGATCCGGAGAATGATGGAAGTAACCATCCAAAAGACCGATAAGGTTCTTGTTCTGGGTATCCTTGTCATTGCCGAGGGCAGCCGGAACAATGGAGAAGGTATAGGAAATACCGTCCTTTGCATAGTCAAACGGCAGCTTGGCTACAGAAGACAGGGAAGCTACGGCCCCCTTCACATCACGGCCGTGCATCGGGTTGGCTCCCGGACCGAAAGGCTTGTGAGCCTCGCGTCCGCAAGGAGTGTCACCGGTGTTCTTGCCATATACCACGTTGGAGGTGATGGTAAGAATCGACTGGGTCGGAAGAGCGTTTCTGTAGGTTACGCGTTCCTTGATCTTCTTCATGAAGCGTTCAACGAGATCGCAGGCAATGGAGTCCACGCGTTCATCGTTGTTACCGAACTTCGGGAAGTCGCCCTGAATGTCGAACTTGGTGGCAACACCGTCTTCGTCGCGAATAGGCTTAACCTTGGCGTACTTGATGGCGGACAGGGAGTCGGCGGCAACGGAGAGACCGGCAACGCCGCAGGCCATGGTACGGAATACATCACGGTCATGGAGAGCCATCTGAACTGCTTCATAGGCATACTTGTCGTGCATGTAGTGAATTACGTTAAGAGCGGTTACATACTGGGTAGCCAGCCAGTCCATAAACTTGTCAACGCGCTTCATCACATCGTCGAATTCCAGGTATTCGCCGGCAGGGATATCAGTCTTGGGACCTACCTGCATGTGCTTGCCGTCCTTGACAATGAGCTCGTCCTTGCCGCCGTTGATGGAGTACAGGAGAGTCTTGGCCAGGTTGGCACGGGCCCCGAAGAACTGCATTCTCTTGCCGATAACCATCGGTGAAACGCAACAGGCAATGGCATAGTCATCACTGTTGAAGTCAGGACGCATCAGGTCATCATTCTCGTACTGGATGGAGGAGGTGTCGATGGAAACCTTGGTGGTGAACTTCTTCCATGCGTCAGGGAGCTTCTCGGACCAGAGAATGGTCATGTTGGGTTCCGGAGAAGTACCCATGTTGTAAAGGGTCTGGAGATAACGGAAGCAGGTCTTGGTTACCAGGGTCCTGCCGTCAAGGCCCATGCCGCCGAGGGATTCGGTGGCCCAGATAGGATCGCCGGAGAACAGTGAATCGTATTCCGGAGTGCGGAGGAAGCGAACCATGCGGAGCTTCATGATCATGTGGTCAACGAGTTCCTGAGCCTGCTTCTCGGTCAGTACGCCGTTCCTGATGTCGCGTTCAATGTAGATGTCGTGGAAGGTGGCGGTACGGCCGTAGGACATGGCAGCACCGTTCTGGGATTTAACAGCGGCCAGGTAGCCGAAATAGGTAGCCTGCATGGCTTCCTTGGCGGTTCTGGCAGGACCGGAAATATCGCAACCGTACGAGGCGGCCATCTGCTTCAGTTCGCCCAGAGCCTTCCACTGCTCCTTGATTTCCTCGCGGGAGCGAATGGTGTCTTCGAGTTCCCTTTCGTCCTTAGGGTTCTCGAGCTGTGCCTGATAGGAATCAAACTGTCTGGCCTTGTCAGCCATGAGAGCATCGATGCCGTAGAGGGCAATGCGACGGTAGTCACCGATGATGCGGCCACGGCCGTAGGCATCAGGAAGACCGGTTAACACCTTGCTCTTGCGGCAGTCTCTGATTCCCTTGGTATAAACGTCAAATACGCCCTGGTTATGAGTCTTTCTGTATTCGGTAAAGATCTTTTCCACGTCCTTGTTGAAAGGCTTGCCGTAGGTTTCGCACGAAGTCTGGATCATGCGGATGCCGCCGAAAGGCATGATGGCTCTCTTGAGAGGAGCATCGGTCTGGAGACCTACAATCTGCTCAAGATCCTTGTTGATGTAACCGGGCTTGTGGGAAGTGATGGTAGAAGGAGTGTCAGGATCAAAATCAAGAGGGGCGTGAGTCTTGTTCTCGACCTTAATGCCTTCCATCACCTGGTTCCACAGGGTGGTAGTTGCTTCGGTAGGACCTTCAAGGAAGGAATCATCCCCTTCATAAGGAGTGTAATTCTTCTGAATGAAATCACGGGTATCGATAGAATCCTGCCAGGCACCTGCTGCAAATCCGGCCCATGCCTGCTTCTGAAGCTCATTGAGTTCTGCCATTTTTTACCTCTGTTGGTTTAGGTAGATAAAACGCCTTATGCCTTTGTGAGGCCGGCGCGACATTTGTTACTGCTGTTACCGCGCGACTCCGTCGTTACCGTTTTCGGTATGCGGTGGTCGTGATCCGCATTCCGGTAAACTCCTGAATTTTATGAATCTTCCCGGAACTGACCAGCCGAAGCTGATGTGTTGCTTGGTTTCCTATAATACAGCGTTTACAGTTTTTTAACAATTGAGTGTTAAAGCTGCTGCTCCGTATCGGAAACTTTATGATTTATATTATATCCGCCAGTATTTACAAAAATTGTGAACTGTATCACATAAAATAGAGTTTTTTAATGAAAGTTTTTTACAAAATATATCAAAATAGCTGTTTATTTTGTCAATGATAGAAAAATTTCTATCAGAAATCTGTCGTTTTTGACAGTCCGAAATGTGTTGACCGTCACCTTTTTGGCCATTTTTTCCCGTTTTTGGCAGTTTCCGGGATTTTTTGAAGCAAAAATCACCGGAATGCCGGAAAATCAGGACCGTTATCCCGTTTTTGACATTGTGAATCTCTGAAGTTCCGCAGTTTCATTTTTCAGGGGAATATGAAATTTTGATACCCTGAAACTTCCAAATTTCATTTTGCGGGAAGGCCAGAAATGGAAGCCGAAAAGACATAAAGGCCGGAGATGAGGGAACCTGATAAATCCCGACAGGACAATTGCACCGGGACATCCCTGAAAAATGTGCGTAAAATGAGGATACTGATGTCATAATGGATTGTCAGGAAAATCGGAACTCCTTCAGGGGGGGCTGATTACCGGATGCTGTTGTCTTTTGCCTTTCCGGGTTCTTAAATTCCGGTACTTTGAGAGATGAAGATTACCAAACAGAAAATTATGTCCTATGCCGGGTATATTGCCGCGGTATCGGTGGGGTTTGTTCTTTACTGTATTTTCCGCACCACGGTAATTCCCGTGATTTCAGGAGATCTGGCGGATGAGCTTGCTGCCGTCAGGGCACAGCTTCCGGCCAGGAGTGCTGACGGCTTTATAACAGTTGAGGCACTGTCTTTCGACGAGAACTACCACGTGGTTTTTGATATCGCTGCGGATCCCCGGGGACTCAGCCCCCGGGATCCTGCCGATAACGGCAAAAATCCCGAGGAGCTTTTTAATGCCATGAAAATGGATAACAGTCTTTGTGGCAACGCTGCCGTTAAGAAGATTTTCAGAGCCGGAGGCACCATCTCGGTGAATCTGACACTGACAGGAACAGACAAAAGAAGGCAGGTATCTCTTTCATGTGAGGAGTGATAAGCCAAATGCGTTTTTCGGAGTCGGAAATCCCGGATTGTTTTGTTTGATGTGAATTGCTCTGACGTGGCACTGCTTCCCTGTCCGTGAACGAAACTGCGCCTTTTCGGATGTTTTGCGCCATCATGGCAAAAAACATCACAGAGCATGACGAGATCCGTTATAATTCTGTCAGAGATTTTCGTCACAGTTTTTTCAGCCCTCCGGACAAAGTAGTATCCGAAACCGGTGTTGAGAAGCTGTCAGTTTTTCATTTTTATGGATATTGCTATTATGAAGAAAGTTGGTTTTGTCGGCTGGCGTGGCATGGTGGGTTCTGTTCTTATGAACCGCATGGAGGAGGAAGGCGATTTTGCAGGTATCGATCCTGTATTTTTCAGCACCTCACAGGCCGGCCAGAAGGCCCCGTCATTCGGCGGAAAGGATGCCGGTGTTCTTTTGGACGCAAATGATCTTGAAGCCCTCAAGGCCATGGACATCATTGTTACCTGTCAGGGCGGAGCCTATACCAAGGATATTTATCCGAAGCTGCAGGCTGCAGGATGGGCCGGATACTGGGTTGATGCCGCATCTACCCTGAGAATGGAAGATAACGCCATCATCATTCTTGACCCTGTTAACAAGGCCGTTATCGATGATGCCCTTAATCGCGGACTTAAGACCTTTATCGGCGGCAACTGCACTGTAAGTCTGATGCTCATGGGACTGGGCGGACTTTTCAAGAATGACTGCGTGGAGTGGATCCAGTCATCTACCTATCAGGCTGCCTCCGGTGCCGGCGCCAAGAATATGCGCGAGCTTCTTTCCCAGATGGGCGTGCTGCATGATGCGGTAGCTGACAAGCTGAAGGATCCTGCTTCTGCAATTCTTGAAATCGAAAAGACTGTAAGAGACGTGATGCGCGCTCCGGAATTCCCGACCAAGGAATTCCTGGTTCCGCTGGCAGGTTCTGTTATCCCGTGGATTGATGTGCAGCTTCCCAATGGTCAGAGCCGCGAGGAGTGGAAGGGCATGGCTGAGACCAACAAGATTCTGGGTCTGGCTCCGGCCACTATTCCGGTTGACGGGAACTGCGTGAGAATAAGCGCGCTGCGCTGTCACAGCCAGTCCTTCCTTATCAAGCTGAAGAAGGACATTACCGTCAAGGATGCCGAAGAGATGATTGCCGCTCACAATGAGTGGGCAAGGGTAATTCCCAATGACAAGGAAGTAACCATCAGGGAACTTTCTCCGGCTGCGGTTACCGGAACTCTCAATGTTCCTGTCGGACGCATCCGTACCACTAATTTCGGTAAGGGCTTCCTGTCAGCATTCTCCGTAGGCGACCAGCTCCTCTGGGGTGCCGCCGAGCCGCTGCGCCGCATGCTTAAGTTTATTGCCTGATGTGGCGGAGCGAGTTGCTATCCCGCCCGGAAGTGATGCAGGACAAATGAAACAATAAAGAATCCGGAAGATAAGATACCCTCCGGATTTTTTTATTTCGCGGTGGCCTGTTTCTGAAGCATGAAGAAGTCCTTTCTGAGCTGCGAGGCACGCTCTGCCTGGATTTCAGAAAGACGGATGCCGTCCAGAAGATCCAAATCCGAGGAACATTCCATAATGAGACTGCGGGCCTTTTTTTTGGCGTCCTGGAATCCTTTTTTTAGCTGGATTTCCGTCATGTCTATCAGCACCTGAATCTTGTTCAGGATGGCATTGGAGTTTCCGGGTACCTTGCGGATAGCCTCCTTAAAGAGGTCGAGAGCTTCCTCCAGATTCCCCTCGGTATATTTGCCGATGCCCTGAGAGTTGAGCTCCTGGTACTTGCTGCGGCGTTCGGACTGATCCGTATTGTTTCGGGCAATGCAGGAGCTGAGGATGCTTTTGGAAATATCATTGCCCCCCGTTCTCTCCAGGGTTTTGGCTATCTCTTCAGCCACCTCGTATTCTCCCAGGGAGATCAGGCCGGAATACAGTCCCATCCTGATGCTTTCCGAGAATTCTTTGGAATCGTCAGAAATCTGGGCCAGCACCTGATAGAGTTTCTTTTATTATGAAAGAAAGGGACAGCGTGGACGAGCGAATGTGACGGCCCTTAAGCCGCATTAAAAACGTGGTCGCCACCGGCCCTGGTAATCAGTTCAA
>CACYPY010000058.1 GCA_902776415.1 uncultured Ruminobacter sp. | reverse complement strand
TCATCACCGGTAACGTCCCGGCCTTCCTTTTTGGCATTGGCCTCCAGGGTGGCCACCATGGCATTGGTGTCATCCTTTACGGATGCCGCTGTTTCAACAGGTGAAATACCAACGACAGAACCGTTCCAGACCGCCTCGAGATCACGGAGACTGCCGGGAATGCGCCCGGTTCTGGTGAGAAGCTCGCCGGCTACCAGGGCGTGCAGGTTTTCATCAGTGGGGGAATCATTGTAGCCGCCGGTAACGGCAGCCTTTCCGGCACCGGAAACAGTGGCAATCTCATTCAGCATCGAATTGTAGGATTCGGGGGTGGCACTGTCGATGGTCTCCGGATTCAGAGTCATGTCAGTCAGCGTGGTGAACGGAGTAACGGCAATGAGTCCGGAACTATTGGCGGTAAAAATCTCGCGGGACAGAACCACAGGAACGGTCAGCGGGGTCTCGGAACCGTATACAAAATCAGAGTCCCCTTCTCCGGACTGGGCAAACAACCTGAAGCTGTTAATATCATTCCCGGCAGAATCCTTCAGCGAGGATTTGGGGATATACAGCGTGGCCCTGCCGTTTTCATCGGTATTGACGTAGGCTTCCTCGCGATCCAGCTCGAAGTTGCGATTCCGCAAAAACCAAAGCTCCCTTGAGAGCGCCGTCCAGCACCTGAACTTCAACGGCGACTTCGCCGTCATCATTGTTGTTGCTGTTGTGATGGTGATCATGGCAGGCGGAAAGTCCCATAGCCGCGATAAGCGCCACGGAAAGCCTGGTAAGTGATGAATTTATTATCATGGTAATCATGCTCCGAGAATGAAAATCAACGAGTCAGGTTACAAAAAATCAATGGAAATGCCCGATTTGCACAGGCGCGATAGGAACGAGTATAAAAATTGCGAAAAAATAAAATAACGGACGGGATCACATGTTCAGGCGAACAAAAACACATTCTTGATATTTTTTGAACAATGTCGCATCCCTTTCACAACTGAGATGAAAAGAATGAAACTGTTTTCCGGAGAAATAATGAGCTGCTTCACAATATGCCGCTGCATCTCCGGCCACCGGGCTCCCGGAATAAGATGCGATCACCAAAAATCAGGCTCCGCACCCCGAAAAGCGTTATAAAATGAGAAGTTACAAAAGTCTGAACCGGACAAAAGACTGCTGCCGCCCGGGAAGCGCAGGGAAAAATCTGTCTGCCCCCGCGGAAATCGCATAAAACGGGCTTTGTTTCTGAAAAAAGCCTACAAAGCCGGATTACAGTAAAACCCGGAGGCTTCACCCGGAACCGAAACGGGGGAACTCCGAATCCCGGCCTCATGACACCTCCATTTCCACTACATTCCCCCGCCCCCGAAAGAAACGGCGAAGCGGAAAGCCTGACACTCTCCGCTTCGCCGTTCCGGGGCTCCTGTTCCGGCAGCAATGCTAGCATCCGCCAGTGTACAGGTAATATGTAGGTGAATAGTTGTTTAACTCATCGGCACTGCAGTACAGTAAAAAGCACTTGGTATCGTCATTTGTACCGTCCTGGGAAATGGCCGTATAGGAAACACCATGGGGAATAATCGCCTGACAGCGGTTGCTCTTGCCGCTGCGCCACCTGTCATTCGGGTCAAACTTGTAGAGGCACTGGCAGAAATCGGTATTGCAGACCTTCTTTTTGGAAGCTTCATTCTCGCATTCCGTGTTATAGGAGGTGGAAACTCCGTTATTAATGGCTGCCTGATTCATGTTGGTACTGATAATGCGGGCAATATCATTGCGATCAATATATCCGTTCTTGGTACGCACCAGAACATCATCCACCTTGATGCAGTTGTAGTTCTTCTTGGTGGGGTCGCAGTTGCCGTTATAGTTACCGCCCTTTTCGTCGTAATTGGCAATTCCGTTGATAAGAGCCTTTGCATGAATCATGCTGTTGCCGCTTTTTGCGGCCGCTTCAAAGCCCTGCAGCGTGGCAATCCGAGCCTCACTCTGAATGTCCATCATCCTGGGAACGGCAGTGGCGGCAAGAACGCCGAGAATAACAATGACCACCACCATCTCGATAAGAGTGAAGCCGGATTCAGAGCCGCCGGCAATCCCGTTTCCTGAAAAATCCCTTCTCATTTTATCAGTTCTCGAATTTATATTCTCTCGTAATCAGTTTAGAATCCGGTCCGGCTTCCGACAGTGCCCGCTCCGCCCCGGCAAAACTCCGGATGAAAACGGCCTTATTAAACTTCTGTCAGTTCCGAAACGGAAATGCAGGAATTATACACCAAAACGGATACAATATCTAAAAAATATCCTTGTTTTTGAGAGATAACACCGGGGATTTTTCCGGATGCCGGAAACTCCGTGGCGCCGCACGCAAAGGAGCTCCGAAAAAAAGTTAAATTTTAGTAACGTTTTAGAAGCTGTCCCGAACCACCGGCCCCCTGGGAGCGCGCAAAAACAGGGCCCGGATTTCCTCCGGCACAAAAAAAGAAAGCCCGTGCCGAACTGGCACAGGCCTGGTTTCAGGATTATCCGGAAGCCCCTTCCTCGGGATTATCTCCGGGTAAGCACTGCTTAGTAGTTGTACTGCAGGTGGAAAGCAACCTTGTCATCGGACCTCTCATGGGTGGAGCCGATCTTCTTTCCGGTGGCAGGATTAACGGTTTCAATGTTGCCGGCGCCGATTTCAGCTTCCACATAGGCACGGAAGTTCGGGTTGAACTTGTAGGAAAGCTCGCCTGCGAAGTTGCTGACAATTACGGCATTGTCCTGAACCTTCTCGTTAAACAGCACCAGGAACTGCACACCGGAATCCCAGGTGTAGCCGGCAGCCAGCTCGTAGCCGTGAACGGATGCCTTGTGCTCGTAATCGGTATACTGGTACAGACCTGCGGCATAAAGGCCGGCAGTCAGATCACCGCCGGTAAGGGAAACGGTGAGGACATTCTTGTCGTCAAGATTTGCCGGAGCGGTGGCGGAAACCCGGTAGTAGTCATAGGCCAGGTTCAGCCCGACCGGGAAGTACTCGCCGTATTCGTAGCCGCCGGCCAGGGACACGCCGGAATCCACGGTGGCAAGACCGGCAGTCTGATAGGAAAGACCCAGCTTCACGGCCTGATTGGTAAAGGACTTCTTGTAACGGTAATCAATAAGACCTTCCTGACGGGCCTTGGCGGCATACTCGTAGGAGGTGGTGGCCTTGGCACCCCAGTCGATGAGGATGTCGGTGGCGGAGAGCGCAATTACGGCTGCCGGCTGATTCTGACCGAAGGTCAGCTGACCGTAATCATCGGTCTTGAAGCCCACATAGGCAAAACGGGTATTCCACTGATCGTTATGAGAAGTCTCGGCGCCGATCTGCCACTCGCCGAAGCCCAGAGCCTTGATGCCGTCGGTAATATTGGATTCGGCAGCAACTCTGAAACGGGCGGTGCCTACCAGCTCCACCTTCTTGTCGGCTGCTCTCTCGGAGAGTGCCACACTGTTAATGGCAGCGTCAAGACGTCCGCCCACCTGAAGCTTGGCAGATTCGGACTGATAAACCACGGCTGCATTTGCAGATCCGGCCAGAGCAGCCACAGCTGCGGCAAGTACAATTTTCTTAAACATGACAGTTTCCTTCATAATAACTAAATTATTTTTTATTTAACACGGTCTGACAGCCGTTTATATTATTTATCCGGAGCAACGATACCACTGCTCACGGCCATGCATTATAGTTCTGTAAAACTGTGATGTAAACATAGAAATGGTTTTCAGAAAAAATGTTAAATTCAGAAAACGATTAAATAATCTCCCTCATAACATCTGAAAACGTTTTACATTAATACAAAACTGTTCCGGCATATACTGTATCCGATATCTATGATTATTTATACAAATTTACGGTATTTTATAAAAAGCAAAGAACTGAAAAACGGAAATACAAGGCTTTCTGATTTTACTGAAATCGAGACAATCTTCCGAATTTGGGGTATCCCATGGTAAAAGATCTCTTCTGATTACGACCTTTTAAAACCTACTAAACCCAGAGGTTTTAAGGATTATAAAAATGTCAAAGAATTCCGCTCCGCCCAGGTAAAAAATTTTCCCGGAAAAGAAAAGGAAAAAGAAAGGGAAATGGATAAGGGAAATGAAAAAAACAAGGGATGTCAGCGGAAAAGCAGCAAAAAGAGACCGTAATCCCCGGCGGAAAGCGGCAGGCACAGTTGTCCGGGCAGCGTGTCAGGGGCCTCTGAAACCGGTGAAATTCCGGGCTCCGGTGTTGCCACCGCCGGGGAAGGAGATTACAATCCCTCCGTTTTTAAGAGACGGAACTCCTTTATCCGGAAACCGCCCTTTTTGTCGGAGAATGCAAAAAAATGCTTACCTTTCTTATCCTGTGGTACGGAATTCTCAATCTGACCGCCTTTCTGGCCTACGGTCTGGACAAGCTGAAAGCAAAACAGAACTGGTGGCGGATTCCCGAAAAGTGGCTTCTTTGCCTTGCGATACTGGGCGGTGCTCCGGGAGCCATTATCGGAAGCGATCTCTTTCATCACAAAACCAGCCGGGAAAAGATCTACTTCCGGATCACCAACTACCTTTCCCTGGCGGCGCACCTCGCCCTTCTGGGATACCTGGTCTGGACCCGCACCGGAGCATAATCTCCGGCAGCGTTCGGTCTCATAGTCTGAAAGCGCCCGGTACCCGAATCACGGCGGCACCGGGAACCTCATTCACCTTTGGCATCCCCGGGATGCATGGCATGGCAGGCCGCCTCAAAATCCGAAAAGGCCCGGAAGGTAATCCCCATGGCCTCCAGCTTTCTGCCGGCCTCTCTGACCTCTTCGGATTCCACATTCTCCCTGAAGTCAAAGATATCCACACTGTCCACGTCCTCCGCAAGATTGATGGGGCCGTGGAACTGGAGCTCGAAGAATTCAAAAACCGGAATGTCTCCTCCCAGAAGGGCATCCAGCTGATTGAAGTTGTCAGCAGTCAGAGTGCCGTTCAGGATTTTGGAGACGAAATAATGCCAGCAGTTCCCGGGACCGCCGAACGGCACCATCAGCTTCCGGCTGCCGTTCTCCAGGCCGTACACGCATACCGGAAGAATGTCGTCCACCCGATCCGGTACCAGGCCGAAGCATCTTCCCATATTCACGGAATCCCCCACGGTGATGGTGGTGCGGTGCATGAAATTTTGCTTTTTAAGCCGGAAGACCACTCCGCCGTACTGATAGGACATTTCGTCGGTTTCCAGAAGATTCCGCACCGGATCCGCGCAGGAAAGATAGCCGTATTTGGGATAATCCTCCGGCTTCAGCCTGTCAATGTCGCATCCAAACATGGCCTGACAGGACTGCTTTCTGACGGTGGGGCCGCCGTTAAGGGTGGTGTGATCCGTTTCCGGACTTCCCTTGATGCGGCCGGATCTCACGATCTCGGGAAGATACTCGATACCGGCTCTGATATAGAATTCCCCCTTGCCGATAATATTTTTAAGAAAGTTCCGAATCGGAATCGCCGTAAACTCAAAACCGGGGATCTCGGCATTAAGCCGGGCGTAGTAGTTTCTGCGCAGGGAGTCATGATGCTTGAGCATCGGAGGGGTGTCGTTCATAAAAAATTCCTGAAAAAAATGAAGACCGGGACAGTTCCGAACTCCCGGAAAACCTGAAATAAAAGACCCGAAGCGACATGGTGCCGGACGACACCTGATTATACACGGATTTTCCGGTTCTCCGTTACTCGGGCGGGGTAATCACGATAAGGCAGAACATGTACGGCCACCTGGCATGACTTCTGATATTCATGGAAATGCGCCGGTGCTCCGGAAACCTCTTCATGAAATACTTCATGCTGTTGTTAACATTATAAAAGTAGTCATCATACGGCACCATGACATGCCAGTAGGTCCATCTGCCGGCTTTCTGATAGCCGGAAATGACTCCGTCCAGTCCGGCCGCGGCGCTGTCGTAGGTCGCTCCGAAGTATTTGCGGCCGCCGGCAAAATGCTCCGGGGTTCTGTAGAAGTAATTGCTGTCGATCCTTTCCCGGAACTTCATGCCGGCCTCCAGCTCCCGGTTCCAGGAATGACGGGCAGCCATAATTTCCCGGGGGGCGTTGAAATAAACATAGGTGTAGTAGTTCACATTGTCAAAGATGGCTCCCACCTCGTCATTGGTAACGTCAACAAAGTAATTCACCCCGTCAATTTCAACGGTGTTCCAGGAGTGAGCCCCGCCGTCAAAATACCCGCCCCACATTCCGGTTTTGAGGCCCGCCATTCTTCCCAGCATATTGAAGGCATCGGAATACCCCTGACAGTTCGCCCGGCCGTTCAAAAGAGCACCGATGGCACTGAGCTCCGGCTGCCCGAAGGTTTTGCCGTCAAACTCCACCTTCTGGTAACTGGCGGTGGCGATAACCCGGTCATGGATAAAAAGCTCCCTTTCCAGCTCCGAGGGAATGGCCAGGGCCTCCCGGACCACGGGCAGGGCCGCTTTGTAAAGCCTGATTTCCTCCTCGGTAAGGTCAGAAAGGTCATCACTGAGGTACGCCTTTGCCACCCGGACTCCCGGATAGTATCTGACGCTGTATACCACGCGGGTCGTGCCGCCGTTCCGGTAAAGCTCGTCATGACTCCAGGAGGTTATAATGCTTCCCGTCAGCAAATCTTCGGATTTCGGAAAAAAGCCGTTTACGAAATACATGGGGATATGATCCGGCATATCCTCCTCGGTGACCTCTCTTATGTACCGAATGGCATCTTCGAGATTGCTGATCCGGGGCAGACTGTCCCAGTCAATGGCAGCGGGAAAGGCCTGAAAAACATCAGCGGCATCCGCCACCACCCGCATTCCGGGGATGAGATCAAGATCCGCCTCATAGACAACGGTTCCCCTGTCACCGTAGGAAATCTCCACATCCCACTCCGCGGTTTCGCCCCATGCGGGATTCCACGGAACGGTGGTGGAATTGCCTGAGTACAAACACTCCCCGAGCCCTCCCACCAGGTTTCCGGTCCATCTGTTCTCTCCCGCGGGAGACATCCTGATGCTGCAGATGCTGCTGCCGGACCGGTTGTCCAGAACCAGGGGATTTTCGGCCATGGCAAATCCCGCCAGGCCCAGTAAAAGCAACAAAAACAGAAATAATCTCTCGAATAATCTTTGCATTGCAAACACCTTGTCCGGCTAAAACCGAAAACCCCGTCCGCGAAGTACCCCGGGTCATAAAAAAGGCTTTTCCCGGGGGCCCCTCGTCTCCGCATCTCTCATGACAATACTGTCATACCGCAAAACCATACGCTCCCCATATTCCCGGCCGAATCCGGAATTAAGGGCACGGAGAAGCGCCCCCGGAGAACACTCCGTTCCTGATGATTCCTCCCCGGAGTCCCCGCCCCTGTTCTCCTGACACGCCAAAACCGGCAGAGGGGACTTGCCGGCTGCCGGGTAAATTTTACATATTCGGAAGGTGTCTTTCGGAAGCTCCGCAAGAAAACAGGGTGCTATCCCGGTTTCGAAGATCAGGTGTCATCCTGGAGATTTTTCATAATCCGGGCCGGAATCCCGCCCACCACGCAGTTGTCCGGAATGTCCCTGGTAACCACGGCCCCTGCCGCCACGATGACATTGTTGCCGATGGTCACTCCCGGGAGAATCACCACATTGGCGCCGATCATGACATCGTTTCCGATTTTGATGGAAATCGCGGTGGCTACATGCTCCCGCCGCTGAGCCGGAGACAGGGGGTGCGACACGGTGGTAATCAGGGTGTTGGGACCGATGATGCAGTAGTCTCCGATATATACCGGCGCCTCATCGGAAATGGTCACATTGCTGCTGACCAGAAAGTCATCCCCCACATGGATGTTCTTGCCGTTACTGCAGTTAAAGGGCGGTTCGATGAAAATGCCGTTTCCCACGGACCCCAAAAGCTTTTTGAGAAGAGCCGTATACTCCTTGAAATTCAGAGGACTGGTTTCCTTTATGCGAAGACAGAGATCCAGGGCCTTTTCCTTGGCCCTGATAATGTCATCCCCCATCAGGTTGAACTCAAACTCCTCCTCAACATCCGGAGATTTTCCATATGCCATACAGACCTCCTGCACCGAGAGAAAAAAAAGAAAACGTTTTCTAAACAGGTTAGCCAAAATATTCTCAAAGGTTAAACCAAAATTCGGCGGAGTCTGATGTAAATCACAAAAAATGACCGGGGGTTTTCGGGGATTTTTCCGGGTGCGGCTGTCATGAACCGGATTCCGAAGCCTTAATTCCGGATCCGGAATTCGCGGTCCCCGGGGCCGGAAAATATTAAAACCGCCGGAACTGGCTGTTCCGACGGTTTTCAAAAACGTGTCCGGACGGGATACCCCCGGCTTCCGAACCTGCCCGGGCTACTTTGCGGTGCAGACTGTGGCCAGATCCTTTTCCCCGAGAGGCAGGTCCGAAAGCACGGTAACGGAGACACCCCGGCAGAAGAACTCGGCGGTGTAGTAGCCCTTCCGATCGCCCCGGACGTGGACATCCTGGCCGTTAATGTCAATATCCTTCTCCACCGGATAGGAGTTGTAATCGCCGTTCATTTCCCTGGTGGTAAACTGCCGGGAATACCGGAGATAAAGATTTCTCTGAGCGTCATCCACATAAATGACCTGAAGCATCTTCTTACGGTCAGGATAGGAATCCAGCACCTGCACCAGAGGAGGCTTGTTCCAGTTTGCCGGGGGCACAAAACTCCGCCCCGCCGAAAATCCCACGACCTGTTCCGCCTCCTCCAGCGTATTGTAGCTGGTGAAGGGGTTGGGCATCCCCACATTGGTTCCGCCGCTGTAGTCCAGCATTTCCACCTCCTCGGTGCCGGAACAGCCCGAAGCCAGAAAACCGGCAGCCAGCAGTGTCATAATCGCGCCTGAAAAACCTTTTCCCGAATACCGCATAGCAAATCCTCAATCTCCAGATGTTATCCCGGAAGCTGTCCGGACTCTTCGGACATCTGATTCAGACATTCGAAAAGCCGCCCTCCCGCAGTTCTCCGGAGATTATACCCCCGGCCGGAAAATTTCGGTTGCGTCCCCGGTGAATCATGCAGCCTGTCTCACGTTCGGAGCGGTTTCGGATTCCGGGAAAAGCCCGGCACTCCGGAGAAACATAAGGTGCAGTCCGAAATTATCGGTAAGCTCCGGATGAAAGGCAAAGCCGAACTGATTCCGAAAGCGCACTCCGGTGATGCGGTCTCCGGTAACGGCAAGAACCTCGGTTTCCGGATCCAGAATCTCCGTAATCCCCGGTGCTCTGATAAACACCTCGCGAAAGTTCTCGAGTTTCCCCACCCGGCCTTCGCTGACAAAACTTCCCAGCTGTCTTCCGTAAATGTTCCGGAGCACCCGCACCGGAAGAGTTCCCAGATGCCGTTCACCGCCCGTGCCGATTTCCCGGGCCAGAAGAATAAGTCCGGCACAGGTTCCCATCACCGGAAGTCCCCCGGAGATAAGATCTCTCAGAGGATCCAGAATTCCGAAATCCCGAAGGAGCTTCCCCTGCACCGTGCTTTCGCCCCCGGGGAGCACGATCCCCCGGATCCCCTGAAGATCCTCTTTTCTGCGAACCTCCCGGACCGGAACCCCCAGTCTCCCGAGAACCGCAGCATGCTCTCTGAAGGCCCCCTGGAGAGCCAGCACTCCTATGGTCATTTTATCTCCTTTTCTTTCTGTTATTTCTGTCCCTTCCGGTCTTCCCGAGCTTCCGTTCATATTCTCCCGAAATCCCCGGAACCCCGGGGACCAGCGAGGAGCTCCCCGGACCCTTAAACGCCGCGTTCTTCCATAATAAGGCTGATCTCGTCCTCGTTAATGCCCACCATGGCGGCTCCCAGATCCCGGGAAACCTCCAGCAGAATCTTCGGATCCCTGTAATTGGTTACTGCCGCCACTATGGCCCGGGCCCGCTTTTCCGGATCGCCGGACTTGAAGATGCCGGATCCCACAAACACGCCGTCAGCGCCCAGCTGCATCAGAAGAGCGGCATCGGCGGGTGTGGCCACACCGCCGGCCCCGAAGTTCACCACCGGGAGTCTGCCGTTCTGCCGCACCAGGGAAAGGAGCTCCAGGGATACCCCGAGGCTCTTGGACTCCTCGTAAAGCTCATCATCGGAAAGCGTGGTAACCCTTCTTATTTCGGCATTGATTTTCCGGAGATGCCGTACTGCCTGAATAACGTCACCGGTGCCGGGTTCTCCCTTGGTTCTGATCATGGAAGCACCCTCGCTGATTCTGCGGAGAGCCTCCCCCAGGTTTCTGGCATCATCGGCCGGAGACAGCACCTCGGATTCGTCGATGTAGTCGATATCCGCGGCCTCCAGAATCTGAGCCTCGACAAAATGCCCGATGCGGCACTTGGCCATTACCGGAATGGACACGGCGTCCTGAATGCCGCGGATCATGGCGGGATCGCTCATGCGGGACACACCCCCCGCAGCCCGGATATCGGCAGGGATGCGTTCAAGTGCCATTACGGCGCAGGCTCCGGCAGCCTCGGCGATTTTTGCCTGCTCCGGAGTGGTAACGTCCATGATTACGCCGCCCTTGAGCATTTCCGCAAGTCCGCGGTTAAGCTCAGTCTGATTCTTTTCCTGCTGAGTGCTTTCTGTCATTTTCTGCTGTCTCCTGTTAGTCATCATCGGAATGCCGTTATGATAGCCCTCTTCTGATACTGTAAAAATAACCAAATCTGATATTTTTTACAGTGTCAGATTTTCCGTCACCGGCACGCGCCTAACCTCCGAAAACCATCACGGCCGGACTTCTGAAAGCACTGAAAACAACAGGAGGACGGCACTGCCGGTCTTCGGAGTCCCCTGAAAGCCGGCGTCAAAAACATACCAGAATGCTTCCGAAAAACCATGCCAAACACGCATTACGTCCGTCCACCCCGGTTATGCTAAGATGCACGCAGAACCGGGATTTTCCGTGCAGTGTCCGAAGAAACGGCGGAAATCCCATTAACAGGAGCAAAAATCAATGCTGACCTACAATATTTCGGAAGCCGACGGCCCTATTTACAAGTACCTGTACCGGAAAATCCGGGATGACATTGCTTCCGGAGTCATTACCCCGAATTCCCGGCTGCCCTCCAAAAGAGCGCTCGCCCGCAATTACGGCATCAGTATTGTTACCGTCGAGACCGCCTACGAGCTTCTCCTCAGCGAGGGATATATCCGGGCGGTTCCCCGAAGCGGCTACTTTGTATCCCCGGCGGGAACGAAGATCTCCCGGAGAAAAACTTCCCTGTCCCTCAGCATCGCTCTGCCCGAAAAGCCCCCCGCAGATCTGGTCAGCATTTCCGGAAGCAATGCGGACCCCGGACTCTTTCCGTTTTCGGTATGGGCAAAAATTTCCCGCAGAATTCTTTCGGAAAAGGCCCGCGAGCTTATGGAGGTTCCGGTAACCGGAGGCTGCCGGGATCTCCGCAAAGCCATTTCAGGACACTTAAGCTCCTTCCGGGGCATGCTGGTGGATCCGGATCAGATTATTATCGGCGCCGGCACGGAATACCTGTACGGCCTGCTGATCCAGCTTCTGGGACGCAATCACATCTATGCCACCGAAAACCCCTGCTACCGGAAGCTTCTGAAAATCTATCTCCAGCACGATGTCCGCTGCATTCCGGTGCTCATGGATGATGACGGCATTCTGGTTTCGGAGCTGGAAAAATCCGGGGCCGAAATCGCCCATATCACTCCGAACCATCACTTTCCCACCGGAATCACCATGCCGGCGGAACGGCGCTGCGAGGTGCTGGCCTGGAGCGTGTCCCAAAAAGACCGTTTCATCATAGAGGACGACTATGACAGCGAATTCCGGTTTACCGGGATGCCGCTGCCCACCCTGTTCAGCATGGACGGTGCCGGACGGGTGATCTACATGAACACCTTCTCGAAAACCCTGACCCCCACCATCAGAATCAGCTATATGGTGCTGCCTCCGGATCTGGCGGATCGGTTCTACCGGAATCTCTCCTTTTACTCCTGTACCGTATCGAATTTCGAGCAGCATACCCTGGCGGAATTTATCAATCAGGGATATCTGGAAAAGCATATCAACAGGATGCGTCTCTACTATACCCGGAAGAGGCAGAGCATTTTCCGGGCAATTGAAAATTCAGGACTGGGCCGTCTGTCCCGGGTTTATGAAAACCGGGCCGGACTGCACTTTCTTCTGGAGCTGGCCACGAAAATGCCCGATGAGGAGCTAAGAAAAAGGCTTCTGGAAAAGAAAATACTGGTTCGGACGCTGTCGGAATACTATATCTCCGAAGATCGGGTTCCGGAACACCTTCTGCTGACTGACTATTCCGGACTGGACCCGAAAACTGCGGAAAATGCCTTCCGGATTATTGCGGAAATCGCGGGAGCTCAGAAGTAAACCCGGGACAGCAGCGGAACTTTTGGAAATCCGGTTACCGGCAAAAAGAAAAGGGACTGAAAACTCAGTCCCTCAATACTCAGGCACCTCTAATAATGGTGATGATGGTGATGATGGTGATGATGGTGATGATGGTACGGATCATCAGGCGGCAGTCTCGGTCCCGGAGGAGGAGGCGGCGGACACCGGTGATCGTGCTTCCAGGCCCCCGGAGGGCATCCGTGAGGCTTGTGATGATGATGCCTGGGAGGTGGTGGCGGCGGAGGCGGAGGCGGACAATATTCCCCCGGATGGCAGCCATGATGATGAGGCGGAGGCGGCGGTGCGGCCAGAGCCGTGCCGGAAGCAACAAGGCTAAGACCGGCAACGCCGATAACTACAGCCATAAATTTTGAAAGCTTGTTCATTTCAACACCCTGTATTCAGGTTAATATCCCGTTTCCGAAAAGCACCGGAATCATACTCTGATTCCTGCAAATACCCGTGCTCTTCAGTTCACGTAATCAAGTATATATAAAAAAAACCTGAAAAGAATGACAATTCTTTAATACTTATTACAAAGTGTGAGCAAAGCAGGAATCCAAAATACATCCCGGAGTCCGGAGAATTCGCGCTGCCTTCCGGAAATCCGGAATTTCCCCGGAGATCTCCGGTTATCGATAACACCGGAAGGAACAGGCCGGAATCGCTCCCCTGGAAGAAACCTGCAGTCCGGGCCTCTTCCCCGGAAAAGAGCGTACACGCAGCACAGAATGATTCCGGAGCATTTTGCCATTCTTAAAAATGAGTGCGGAATACCACTGCAATCAGCCATTATGCATGATTGCTTTCTCGCTCAATTCTGCGCAAAATCACCTGATATCCCAAATTTGTCAGCAATACCATAAAAAACTCATTTATTTACTGAACAGCATAGCCGGAACCGGAACCGGAAAGCCACTTAAACCTGTTTTTCTTCTCAAAACCTCAGTTAAGACCTTGCAACACAAGGTTTTATCACCATCATTTCTCCATGTCGTGTCAGATATCATTGCAATAATTTTAATAGTTTATCAATTATTTGCCTGCACATACTTGTAAAGCTTAAAACGACATGTATAATAAAAAAATATTCAGTCAGAACAGGTTTTTAAACATTATCAACTCTTTAAGGCCAAAATTCTCAAGACAAAACTGAATTCAAACTGAAAAAATAACTGTTTCCTTGCGGATGTTTTGGAAACATGGTGAAAAGACGGAACAGCGGAATACTGTTTTTACTCGCGGACTCCTGACATGCCTTGTCTCTTAATGGCTGGTATGCAGGGAACGGTACTGCCTGAATTCCATATTTTCCGGAACACCGATTCAGATTGATCTCGGAAGAGCAATTCTGAAAACCGCAGGCGAGAGAAAAGCAACTCTGAGGCTTATCAGAAACCTGATTGAATCAATGAAGGTTACCGTTCAGCAGGCGTTTGATATACTGAAAATCCCCGAATCCGATCGCAACGAATATCTTAAAGAACTGCAGGAATCCTGAGTCCTAATGAGGTTCAGGATATTTCGCTCCGATCTTCCAAATATGAAATGAGACACTGAGTAATTCTCAGGCCGGCGGACTGTCTGCTGAATATTTTTTTGTTTATCCACAATCCTCCAGATGCGTGAACTCATCTCCAAAACGTGACACAGATAAAAACAGGGACTGAAAACTCAGTCCCCTTTAGCAATCAGCTCACTTTAATGCTTGCCGTGCGGCTTATGGTGTTTCGGCTTATTCTTCGGTGCCGCGTGGGAAGTCTGCGGCTTTGGGAAATGATCCCCCGGCTTGCACTTATGGTGAGTTTCGTGATGCGACGGTACAGACTTATGCTGCGGCTCAGGATGATGTTCCGGCACAGGATGGTGCGGGTCATGATGCACCGGTGCAGGCTGATGCTGCGGCTCAGGGTGATGTTCCGGCACAGGCTGGTGCGGGGCATGATGCACCGGTGCAGGCTGATGCTGCGGCTCAGGGTGGTGTTCCGGCACAGGCTGGTGCGGGGCATGATGCGCCGGTGCAGGCAGCTGATGCTGCGGCTCAGGGTGGTGCTGCGAAGGAGCTGCCATGGCAGCACCTGATGAAATAAACGCCAGTCCGGCAACTCCGATTACTGCGGTCATTAATCTTGAAAGTCTGTTCATGTTTTCCCCCTGTCTTCAGGTTTGATTTTCATATCCGAAGGGCATCAGGATAAATTCCGGCAGAATCAGAATCGCCTGCTCTTCAGTTCACGAAAGTCATTATATGGCACCTGCCCCTGAAGGAAATGACAAATCTCAAGAAGTTATTACAAAGTGTGCCACAGATGAAAACCGTAAATTCTTCAAATCATATGTCTTCCGGCATGTCCGGACGGAATAACTGCTCCAGGATTATCCAGCATCCCCTTTTATTTGCCCCCTCTCTTTTTATAAAACCACATTCTTTGAGCATGGAAATACAGTTCTGCACCGTGGTTTTTCCAATCCCTGTAAGCCGGGACAGTTCCGCTTGAGTAATACCGGGGTTCCTGCGAATCTCCTCCATGATTCTTTTCTGGGTTTGATTAAGCAGCCTGTCTCTGCCATGTTTTACCGCTGTTCCTGAAACATTGCCGGATGCCGCCGTAGGGGTGTTATGTGCCGGTTCAGACCCCGGAGCCTTTGCAAAAGGGAGAGTAACAACAATTGAATTTTCCCTGAATTCAAAAGCATTCCTTCCATATGCATCTGTGATCACCGGAACACCTCTTCCGGATCTTTCGCAGATATGAAGCTGGAGAAAAAGGTCGGAAAGCTTTTGATTGACCGGAACCGATTCACCGAGAAAAAAGCCGCTCACAGTTTGTGCGGGAGCCATAGCCCCTCGGGAAAGTATCTCAATCCTGTTGCTGAAAACAGTGATCATCGGGGCATTTCCATCAACCCACTTGTTGTGAACAAAAGCATTGATCAAAGCCTCCCTGAAGGCCTCCTGACTGAATAATGCCACTTCCCGCCGCTCTGTAATGCGGTTACTTTCATCGGCCATTATTACATTGATGGCATCGCCATATTCAAGAATCTTATTAAGTGCCAAAAGCACACAGGTATTGCCAAATTCCTTAACTGAAAACAGAGGATCCGCTTTTGACGTGCCTTTGAATACGGAAACCCGAATCGGCATATGACAGTCATCAGAAAGAAGTTGCGCCATCAGGTTGTATTTCCCGTCAGCCGTCAGAAGGCCAAGATTCTTCCTGAAGTTTTCCTCCCGAAGATTTATGCCGCGCCCGGCGTAATAAGTAAACAACTTCACAAAAGTAAGATTCTGGTATTCCGACTCCGTTGATTCCACGGAAGGAAATCCGGTTGCAAGAACACTGAACAGCTGAGCCTCACGTTCCGGATATCTGGAAACATTTTCCTTGCCTGATCCGATACGGATATACCTGACACCGTCAAATGAAGTCGGTACTCTTTTTGCGGCAGGAATATCCAGAACAACAACCCGCCGACCGCATAATGCAATTTCTGAAAATGAGAAACAAATATCCGGTGTCAGCTGGCGCGCCAGGTAATGCTGCAAGGGCTCTTTTCTGAAATCCTTCTGGTAGTTTACTGCGGTACCGACAATCTCATGAGTGCCGTTCCGAATCCCCATACCAGGTACCCGCTGTCCTTTCCCTTCAGGGCAGCAGCATTTGAAAGCGCAGAAATGTACTCCCCAATGGCATGAGGATCAAACCAGTTTTCTTTGAATTCAAACCACTCTTCTTCAGAACCATATTCAATTAATGATCTGACAAGCATCATATAGTCTTTCATTGCCTTGCTTTCCTGTATGTGCGCCCGTTATCTGCCGGTTCATCTGCCAGTTCATCTGCCAGTTTATCTGCCAGTTTATCTGCCAGTTTATCTGCCAGTTTATTTACCGGTTTATCTGCCAGTTTATTTACCAGTTTATTTACCGGTTTATCTGCCGGTTCAACGTTTCCGGGAAGTCGGAAGCTCCTCGTACATGGCGGTTACCAAATCCCGCAGAAAATCCCGATCCTCGATATTTGTCACTCCCAGCATTCTCTTCGCGCCCTCATAGGGAATCTCCGTAACGGCATCCGGCATCATGGCGGTCGCCGCCGGTACCGGCTTCACCAGAAAACGGTTGTCATAAATGCCGCCGAACACCTTGCCGCGGGTGTACAGAATATATTCCCCCATCATGGCCCGGAAGGTAATCTCCGGAGCCTCGGAAAGCTGTTCCAGAATATAATCCAAATATTCTCTGTCTGATGCCATGCTGTTATCCTGCTGATTTTCTCTGTTGCTGTTTATGACCGATGTCCGTTTTACTGCGCATCTGAAGTCCGAAACACTCTTATCAGGTCCGCTTCGCCCTGTTCCGTTCCGCCCGGCCTGCAGTTTTAGCCTCCGAAGGCAGCAGTCTGACCCCGGGAATCCGTTCCAGGATGATCCGATAATCATCGGGGGCAAGTCCGTAATACTCCGCAAGCCTGCGGTCAATGTCATCATAGATGGAAACTGCGGTCTCAGGTGGCAGTCCGGTTTCGGAAATCAGCCGATCCGCAAGTTCCGTCACCGCCCGCTGTCTGTCTTCCGTAACGGCCGGAATCGGAATGCTTTCAATATGAGTCCGAAGCACCTTCAGAGAATTGAATTTCCGCGAAAAGTAAAACTGAGCCATACGGGAGTTAAGAACCGCCATTACGTATTTTACGGATAGTCCCGGGATTTTCGGGATCACAATGTTGGCACTGTTAAGGGAAAGAGTGCCGCGGCTGTCATAGCAGAATGCCAGCTCCTTTGAAATAAAGCGGTAGACAAGCTTTTCCGGGGCCCGGAAATAGCACTCCCGGGCGCATTGCTGAAACTCCTCGGGACGGAACACGATATAGTCGTTTCCGGGTCTCATGCCGTACCGGAAAATCATGGTACCGCCCACAATAATTTCTCTCCCCTCCCCCGGGGTGTGACAGATGTGCTTTTTATTGTCTCCGGTGACAATCCCCAGGGCAAAATCGGCCTGTCCCGAAAGCCTCACTCCGGAGGGACATTCCTCAAGCAGTCTGAGTGCCCGGTACTCCGCATCGTCCATAAAAAAGCTAAACGCCTCTCCGGACACGGGACGGTTTTCCGAAATGACAAAGCTGCCCTCCGGAGTTTCCACCCTCATGCCTGCGGTGGTCATGGGCCTTCCGGTGTTTTCCAGTTCCAGGATCACGCTGGGGCACTGCACTCCGTGAAAAATATCTCCCAGTTGAGCCAGATATCTTACAGAGGTGCATCTGACCAGAAGTTCCCTTATCGGAGCATGGCTCCGCACTCCGAGCACGGCTTCCGGTAGCACAAAGGAAAGAATGCCCCCCGGTTCCAGATACTTAAGGGATCTTTCCATAAACATGGCAAATGATTCCATCACCTGCCCTGAAACAGCGCGGTATCTGCTTCTGAAATAATCCCGATCCCCGTCGCCGAACCGGAAGCCCCAGGGAGGATTCCCGAGAATAACCCGATACTGCCGTTCCTGCTCATCCTTCAGAAAATCGGACACCCGAAAATGCCCGCCCAGCCAGGCATAATCCGTTGTCCGGTAGCGAAGCGCCATATTGATCCTGAGAAGCTTTACCGCAGTTTCGTCAATGTCGCAGCCGAATACGGCGGCGGCAGGCACCGTGTCCGGCAGGTTCAGAAGAAAGTTTCCGGTGCCGGCACAGGGATCCAGGACATTTCCGTCCATACAGGACTCCGGAAGTGCGGCCACCAGCCGCTCTACCGCATGACACGGGGTGTAATAGGATCCCGTGCTCTTGCGATCCCCGATGTTGAGAATGGAAAGGTACAGGTATCCCAGGGCATCCTCTCCCGATTCATATTCATAGGGGAGCCGGAACAGAGCCTCGCAGTCCCGGACAAACTCCCGGACCTCACCGAAATCCGGCAGGAGATCCCGAATCAGGGGAGTCAAAGGTTCCCCCAGACCCCGCTCAAGCCAGGATACCAAATCCGGGCACCCGAAAAGCCCCCGGGCGTGCAGCATTTTTACGGCCGCATCAGCCAGGAGAATCCGTCCCTTTTCCGGGGAAAGCCCGGACGAACAGGCGCTGATCATCGCGGTTACCTTATCCACCGCCGCAATATTGGTGCGGTTTTTTGTAATATAGGAGCAGTAGGTGCCGCTTCCGGAGGCCCTGGTCTTGTTGCGTCTTCTCTTAAGGCTGCCGTCAGCGTCATCACTGGCAATGGCATCCCGAAGATCCAGAATATCCTTTTTCCGGAACAGAGACCTCCGGCCCTCCTGCCCCGCCGGCACAATCCGGCCGAGCTTTACCCAGTTCCGGACCGTGGCATCGCTGACCTCGAGAAACGCCGAAGCCCGGGAGATGTCAATAAGATCCGGGCCGTCATCCTCCCTCTCCGGAGTTTCCCGGGGGCGGTCCCGAATGATGATTTTGGGGAAACCGGGATTCATGGAATGCTTTTTCACCAGGGATGCCAGTTTAAAGTCATCCTTCCGGGAAATTCCGGGCTCCTTCGAAACCGCCGGCGTGTTTTCCTGATTTTCCGGTACCGGCAGGATTTTCGGGGATTCCGAAGTCTGTGCAGCCTCGTCATCACGGGAATTCATCTCCAGCTCCGCAAAAAGGTCGATTTCTTCAAAAGAACCGGTCTTTCTCTTTGATCCTCTCATAGCTTCCTCGTCCAGCAGCCTTCAGTACTGCAACGAAGCCTTAATGCTAGCACATCTTCGGAATATTTTCCGGGAAAGCGAACGGATTTTACGGAGACGCCCCCCCCCTTTCCCCGTAAAACGCCATGCGGCTAGCAAAACATGCCCGACTTTGTTAGAAGTTTTTCAAAAAAAGGATATAAATATTACCAGGGGCTTCGGGCTTTCCGCCGCGGAAAGAAGTTCCCCGCAACACTGAGGTCCGCTGCCGGAACTCTTCGGACAGACTGCCGGCCTCTGTCATTATCTGCCATTTCCGGGAGTCATTGATCAGCCATGAATGACAGCAACAAAGATAAGACCAGAAAGGAAGAACTCCGCAAAGTCGCCTGCACCACGGATCTTTACGCCTGGAGAAGGATATTCTGGAAATATTTCATTCTGGGATACAGTTCTCCCCGCAGAACTCAGGAGGAACTTAATATCAGGGATCGGCAGTACAGTTATGAAACTGCGCTTCTCGGAAACTATTACAGGAACAGCAATCTTAATTTTACTTCCGGTTCCCGGGAATACGAATGCTTCATAGATCTGGGAATCAGCATATTCCTGAGACAGAATCCTTTTTTCAGCATATTTCTCAGCAAGAATATTACCAATAACGAATTCAGCAGTCTGTTCTCCGTTCTCCTGACTCTCAATGACGGCAAACGACACCGGAGCAGTGATATCAGACGGCTGTTTACGGCTGACAGCGTTTCAGCATGCAGTGATGCATACGACTTCGGCAGAAAACGGGACAAAGCCCTGGAAAACATGGTCAGGCTGCTGACGGAAAAAGGAGTGATTACCGAATTCGGGGAAAAATGCCGGCGTGAATATGCCCTGTCCGACACCACGGTCCGGAATATCTTTATTAACGAAGGAAACTTTGAATCTCCCGGCAGTTCGGAGACTCCTCCGCTCTGGCTCCGACACCTGAAAAGCTTTCTGAACTTCTTCAGTCTCACCGGATACTTCGGGGAACTGGGGTACTATATCGAAAACTCTCTCCGGAACGAGCTCTGTAACGGCCGGGAAATCAATATCATGCCGGACTCCCGCAAGGAAGCCGGCACCTTCAAGCATGCCTGCTGCGCCCAGAATCTCAACGATGAAATCGCCTGGCATCTTTTCCGGGCCATAAAGCAGCGTCAGGTGGTGGAACTTACGGTTCTGGAACCTGACGAGGCTCTGTACACCTATTCCGACCATAACAAGATTCTCGTTTACATGCTGCCGGCAAAGATTATCACCTCCTGCACCAAGGGAAGACGGTACATCTTCGGATACATCGTTTCCGAGAAACCCTTTCTGAAGGACGATTCCCTGCCGCGTCCCCAAAGAAACGGCAGGGCGGATTCCATTCTTTTGGACAACATTGCGGATATCCGGCCTCCTGAAGACAGGATCACGGTTCCCCCTGAAATTGTTCCCGGAAAGCTCTTTTCCGAAATCATAAAATGGGGGACCCGCACCTGCATAAAAAACGCCGCGGAACGGGAACAGCACGGCGGGACGGAACCGGATTTTCTGGAAATGGATCTTGATATTCTCATTAACCCCGATGATGCCGCCGACCGGGATCCGCAGCTGAACCATTCCATAAGGAGACTCCGACGGGAATGCCGGAACGGGAGCTTCCGCATTACCGGAATAAGCGGAAGCTCCCTGCATGCCACCTACAAAACCGCAGCCTGCGATGAGGACGAGCTCCAGAGCTGGGTCAAGACCTACATCGGGAGAATATCCGGTATTCGCACCAGAAGACAGCGCTTCCGGGATCTCTTTCTCGGGGATCTGGACAAAATGCTCTGCATCTACGGTCTTGCGGAATCCCGGGAACAACAGGATCCTTTTTACGGGGAACAGGCAGATCCGATTCCGGAACTTTCCAAAGATTCCGGCGGCCGGGATCCGAATAACGGCAGCGAAAAGACCTTCAAAACCTCCTGCTCGGATCCGGGAATATTTTCCGAATACTACGGCATTTACGTTGAAATCACCCGCCGGATTCTGAATTTCTGCAAAGGCAGATACAACCCCAAAAAGGCCAGTATCTGCGATATTATTGAAAAAACACCGGAAAGCAACGGGATCAGTTTTCAGGTAACCGAGCGCTACAAAAAGGTGTACGCCGGAATGCTCTTTCCGAAATTCGCCCTGACAGGATTTACGGAGCCCGTCGAACTTGACTGTCAAATCTATGACCGCATCACCCGAAAGATGGAGCTTCCCCTCACCCGGGAGGAAATCTCCTGGCTCTGCACTGCCCTTTCGGATCCCCTGGCCAGGCTGTTTTTTGACGAGGAGGAGTTTCAGAAAATCCGGGACCGGATACTTCCGTTCCTCAAAACCAGATTCCCCGAGGAGCTTTGGACTCCGGGAGCGCTGTTTGACCGGGACTCCGAAGCTTCGCCATTTGTGATTATCGATGCCGACAGCGACTGTGATCCGGTACTGCAGCCCCGGTCGGTGTCCCCGGAAGCTCAGGAAAGCTACATCAGCAATTTCCGGCGAATCCGGAAAGCGATTGAAGAAAAACGGTTCGCCGAAATCACCTTCACCTCCGTGCAGACCGGAAAATCCCTTACTGTTTCCTGCGCTCCGATCCGGCTGGAATTTTCTCTCAAGAATGCCAAATTCCGGCTGTTCTGCATCACCAGGAGGGCTGACGGAGAAAACAGAGTCACCACCATAAACATCGCCACAGTAAAACGCGTAACACTGCTTGACGGCGGCTGCCCCTGGGATCCCGGCATTCCCGATACCGGTTGCTTCCAGACGGATCAGAGCAACAATCTCCGTTTTGCCGTGGTTCGGATTTCCCGGGAGCGCAACAGCATCGTACGGTTTCTGACCGAGTTTTCCTGTTACGACAAGCGGGCCTGCTATGACGAGGAGACCGGTACCTGCCTCGTAAAAATTCTGTATCCCGAGGCGGACTGGCGGGAAACCCTGATCCGCATTCTGGGCTTCGGCCCCACCGTAAAGCTGGAGGCCGGAACGGAGTTCACGAAGCTCCTGACCAGGAAGAAGATTCCCCGGGACAAGGGGGACTTCGGGACCGACACCGTTTCAGACAGCCAGGATGACTTCGAAAGACTTCTGGAGGAAATCAGAAAGCGGCTTACACGGCAAAGGCAGCTCTGTACCGCGGAAACGACCGGAAAAGCTTCATAACATAAAAAAGGAGGTGCAGCATGGCAGACACCGATGATAAAACCAGAGAAGCAGGAAACGGCTCTCCGTTCGGAACCTGCCCGAAGTGCAATTCTCCCAGAATGGAGGCAGAACCCGGAAGCCCCTTCATCGGGAACTCCCGGATTCTTTCGGCACTCCGACGTTTTTCGGGGAGAAATAACGGCGGCATTATGCCGGGCGGGCCCTGCCGGATAAAATGCCGGGACTGCGGCTATACCACCGTGATCATTCTCCGCTGATGACCTCCGGAAAGAATCATCCGGAGTTTCCGGCCCTCTCCGGAGCTTCCGCCCGGCTTTTTGCATAACGGGGACGGCAGCTCCGGTTTATGGTGTACAATAGGCTGAGAAAGACTGTTTTTCGGAGGCTATGTGAAAGAACTGTCCCATGAGATGCTGCGCCCGGTGATTGCCGATATCGGAAGCCTGGACGACGAAAAGAAAATTACCTTTGCATCCTTTCAGAAAAGAGCCCGGAGTGCCATCCAGGAGTTGGTTTACACGGAAATGCCCAATCCGGTGATGCTGCTTACCTCCGCCCCGGAAACGGATTCCGTGCAGTGCATTGTGGATCTCCTGTCAGAGTGCCAGGTGCAGGAAAAGCAGCTTTATGACATTGTCTATGCGGAAAATCTGGCCAACGAGCTTTCCCCCATGTGCCTGCACATCAAAAGCGGCACCACCCGGGAATTCACGGATCTGATTCAGGATCTGGTAAAAAAGGCCAAACTCAAACTGGATCAGGAGGCGATTCTCGTCAAGCTCCTGAAAAAGCAGGACAACGATCCCAAGCTTGAAGAATACCTTACCGACCTCTGCAACTACATCATGCAGGACAAAATCAAGGCGGATCAGGTAATCCTCAATCTGATGGTGCAGCATATTCCGGGGAAGCCGCCCCTGATCTTCGGACACGATCTTACCTGGAAGAAGCTCTTCGGGTGCGTCAATTACCTTACCGAAAACGGCACCACCTACTCCTCTCACGATCTTCTGGAGCCGGGGCTTCTCAGAATGGCCGACGGCGGCTACCTGGTGCTGCAGGTGGCCGAGCTGGTGCACAATCCGGCCATCTGGTTCAAGCTTCGCCACATTCTGGAAAGCGGCCTTGCCGGCTGGGAAAACCCCAACGAAATCACCAACAGCATTATCCCGTTCTTCGCTCCGGAGCCCACCCCCGTTAATGTAAAGCTGATTCTTACCGGATCCTACATCGATATTGCCGGACTTTACAGCATTGACCCGGAATGCGGCACCGCCTTCTATCTCCGGGCGGATCTGATGAGCCAGTTCTCCCTCCGGGACAATCTTCACGATCTGGCGCTTTATTTCCGGGATCGCTGCCGGCTTATCGGGCTGCTGCCGCCGGACGAATCCGCAGTGCGGGCACTTATGGAAAGAGCCTGCCGCCTGGCCGAAAACCAGACCAAGTTTACCCTTTCGGAGCAGGAACTCTGCAATATCATGAGGGAAGCCAGCGGGAGAGCCGCCAGAAAGAATCTTACGTCATTTACCGGCACCGAGGTCAGAGAAACTCTGGAGGCCAGAACATTCCGGGCCAACACCGCCGTGGAGGAATCCGGAGACATGTTCAGGGATCAGCAGATCATTCTGGAAACCCGGGGCGAGGTGGTGGGCCAGATCAACGGTCTTTCGGTGATCCAGACCTTCGGTGACGATTTTGAATACGGGGAACCAACCAGAATCACCGCCACCATTCACTCCGGTGCCGAGGGCGGCATCAGCGACGTGGAGCACAAGGCGGATCTGGCCGGGGAAATTCACACCAAGGCCATGATGATCATCAACGGCTACCTGACACACAAGTTCGGCAACGACTATCAGCTGCCGGTAAGTGCCAATCTGGTATTCGAGCAGTCCTACAACGAGATCGATGGCGACAGCGCCTCCCTGACAGGACTCTGCGCCATTCTTTCGGCTCTTTCCGAAAAGCCCATAAAGCAGCAGTTTGCCCTTACCGGTTCCCTGGATCAGCTGGGCAACGTGCAGCCGGTGGGCGGCATCAACGAAAAGATCGAGGGCTTCTTCCGGGTCTGCAAAATCCAGGGACTTACCGGAGAACAGGGAGTCATCATTCCCGAAAGCAACATTACCTCCCTGGTGCTGGATGACGAAGTGGTGTCCGCCGTCAGGGACGGAAAATTCCATATCTATCCCGTGAAAATCATCGACGAGGCAGTGGAAATCCTTACAGGAGTCCGGGCCCTGCTCCGGGAAGAGGGAGCGGAAGGCCTCGAAAACGCATCCTCCGAGAGCGGGAAGGCTCCGGAAAAGAATGCTCCCCGGGAAAAAGCCGCTCCGGATGAAGAGAACATTTTTGACATTATCAGCGAGAAGCTTTATGAAATCGATACCCGGGACGATCCGGTATCGCTGTGGGATCGCATCGGGCAGTTTTTTCATCGCGGGGAATAGCTTCGGGCATTATCGGCGATGAAAAATATCTTCCGATACGTTAAAATGTAACTGGCATATTCATGGTATCTCTCTGATGCCTGCAACTCATTAGAAGGATTATTGGTTTGGAAAATTCTGAAAACAAGCTGTCACTGTGCGACAAGGGTGTGAATTCATTCTCGCGTGACGATCTCCTGGCCTGCAGCCGGGGCGAGCTTTTTGGTCCGGGCAACAGTCAGCTTCCTGCTCCCAACATGCTGATGATCGACCGGATTGTGGAAATCAATGACAACGGCGGAGATCATAACCGCGGCATTATTGTTGCGGAATACGACATCAATCCCGATCTCTGGTTCTTCAAGTGCCATTTTCCGGGGGATCCGGTAATGCCGGGATGTCTCGGACTGGATGCCATGTGGCAGCTCGTGGGCTTCTTTCTGGGCTGGAAGGGCGGCCCCGGAAAAGGCAGGGCACTGGGTGTCGGCGAGGTAAAGTTTACCGGTCAGATACTTCCGGACACCAAAAAGGTTACCTACACCATCACCATGAAGAGAGTGGTTATGCGGAAGCTCATCATGGGCATCGCCGACGGCACGGTTCTGGCTGACGGAGTTCCCATCTATCAGGCCACGGATCTCAAGGTAGGTCTCTTCACCAACTGATTTCCGGGATCCCGGCAATCTTTGCAGGGCCAGAGCATTCCTGTTTTTCCGGCCATGAGGCGTCGCGGTGCATTTCTGTCCCGCGACGTTTTTTTGTTTTCGGGTACGGCTTTCGGGCAGCATAACCGCTGCACTGCCGGTTATCTCCCGGATTATCCGATGGCGAACTGGCAGAAACTGCGTAACATCACGCCGGAGCCGGAATCAGAAGGAAGCAAAAGGAAACGGAAAAAGACAGATCGTTTTCGCAATCTGTCTTTTCGGCAGGTGTTTTGTCAGTATCCGGAGGCCCGGAGTTCCGGACCCGCGGATTTATCCGTCTCAGGCGTTCTCAACCTGGTTAAAGGCTGCTTCCACCGCACCGTCCTTCGTGTTGTCGGCCTTGATGGCGGTGTACTTCCAGGTGATCTTTCCGGCCACAATGTCCACGGTCTCGGTCGGGGCGGCGGCGTTGTCGGCAAGAGGAAGCACCACGTCTCCTGCGGTTCCCGGCACCACGGTTTCCACCTCGGCTCTTACGATCTTGCAGTTTTCCATGGTTACCTCGTAAACGGGAACCTGAACTCCGGCAATGGCGCGGCAG
>CACYPY010000057.1 GCA_902776415.1 uncultured Ruminobacter sp. | reverse complement strand
TGAGGACAGAAAGACATTCAACTGGAAATTTGCCGCAAAGGGGCCAACCCTTTCGCGGTATTGAAACTGCTCTCTGAGGACAGAAAGACATTCAACTGGAAATTTGCCGCAAAGGGGCCAACCCTTTCGCGGTATTGAAACCTCAACTTTCTTTACGTTAGTATTGCTAAGATCATTAGCCGCAAAGGGGCCAACCCTTTCGCGGTATTGAAACCAGTGGCAATATCGACGGCTACCATGATGTAATCATAGGGTGCCGCAAAGGGGCCAACCCTTTCGCGGTATTGAAACAATCCGTAGATTGGGAGTAACAATATAAGTATTAAAAGCCGCAAAGGGGCCAACCCTTTCGCGGTATTGAAACTTCTCCTTGCCAATCCTTGCAGGAAATGTACTTGCCCGCACATTTGTTAAAATATGGTGTAAAAAATCGGTGCAATTGCCCGTTTCTCCGAACTTTCTTACCCCATCATCTGGCAAATACTGAATGATTTTCTTCTGCTCTTGTCTCCCGACAGACATACTCTCAGAACAACACTCTTTTCCGAATTTCATTCATCATGAATAATGCCGTGTTTCCTGAAATTCCGTGATGGCAATGATGGCACTCCGCGATCCGAAAGCTTCCTGTAATAATCACTCTGCGGTGCAGGGCAGTTTCCACTGGTGTAAAAGTTAATCTTTGTTCAAATCATTTCTGCGAGTCTTATGCTACACTTGTTTCCGACAGGGGCGTTTCAAGTCTTGGATGACACGAATAATGAAGCGGTGCCTGTTGAAACAGATGCCAGTAATTCCCCGGTTCACGAGACTGTTCTGCCTCTGGAACAATGTGAAGTCTTTCTCCCGAAAACGGAGAATTCCGGGATGTCGGGGATAATGGTATGGCTGCCAGCATCGGAGGCGGGGAATGAGATCATCCGTCTGTTCCGTTAGTAATGACTTCAGGTTTTTTCTCCCTGTTAAATACCTTCCCTGATGTGAATACTCCGGCCTGCGGACCGGAAAGAGTTTTAATGTCGGAACTGTACCGGGATTACTCTCATTGAATCTCCGGCACTGCCCCCGGGGAGTGCGTAATCAGTCGGTCTGGAAATATCCGGAAATCCGGCAAATATCCAGAGTACCGTCCCGGTGATGCTTTTTAGGAAAAAATGAAATGGTGAGTTTGTCTGGACAGGAACCGGTACTGCTGACGTATGCAATTGCACTGGGAATTGTTATCCTGATATTAAGGATGATAATGGGCGTTTTTGCGAGCGGGAATCCTTTTGAGTATTTTTCCCCCGAAAAGGATGTAAAGACATGGACCGTGGAAAATTTTGATGACCCGGAATGGAACTCTCCCGGAGGAATCCTGCTGGATGAGGAGTATTTTCAGGAAATCGGGGACAGAACGATCTTTTCCCTGTTCAGAAAAGTGTTTTATTCCACGTGGTCCATGTTCATGTCAATGATTGCGCTGGCTTTTTTATCGGTGGTAATTCTCGGTTTTCTGGATTTGCTGCACCATTTGGCATTCGGTTTTTACTTTTATGATGCCTCCAGGGAAAGCATCTGGAAGGGGATGGCATTCTTTTCGGTAACGTATCTCATCGTCAATTTGATATATGCTTATTCATGTCTTTCACATATCTTCCGTTTTGAAAAGATCATCAAAAAAAATAACCTGTATGGCGTGATAACCAGAGGGCTCCGTCAGGGAGAGTATATCTCCTATTACAATAATATGATCTGTGCCTGTCCGGGATTTCTGCTGGCAGCGGATACCTCCGGCATTATTTACGTGACTTATGATCAGCTTACCGAGGTTGCTGCCATAATTCAGACCGGCAGGAATGCCGATTATTCTTACCGGGCCGTCAGAATTTCCGCGGATATTGACCGTAAATTTAATGAGATGATGCCGCTTCCCGCCCGGATTATGAATCACGTTTATAACAGAAAGCCGGAATGCTTTTCCAGAAGATATGAATTCACTCCGGTTCAGATAAAGGAAATCTGCTTAAAATTCCGTGATGTTCTCAGGGACAGGTATCCGGAAACACCCAAAGTGAATCCCACCGGCAGAAAAGTCCGGCTCTGAGCCGAAGCTGCGGGCCTGCGTCCGGCACAGATTCCCGGAAGGCCGTTGATTCTGTTTGCCGCCATGTTTTTTTGAGGGATTAGTGTCTGTATAATTTTTACGGTGTCTGAACGGGGTGTCTTCTCAGACCGGATTACGGGAGATCAGTATCTGATGTGGTTTATTGTGTTGTCGCTGGTTGGTGTCGTGAGCGGGATCATGTTGTATGTTTACAGCAGCAACTACAAGCAGGGGAAATCATGCTTTGATTATGAAGTGATTCATGACATGAGTGATCCGGAATGGGATCTCTGCCCGTATCCCACTCTGGCTGATCTGTGTTTCCTGAAAACCCCAAAAAACGTCACGCCGTCCTCGCTGTTAAGAAAGGTCTTTTACAGTGCCTGGACGGCATTTCTGTCAATGATAGGGCTGGCATTTCTGGCGGCGATTGTTTTTGGCACGCTGGAGTTCGCAGGGAACCTGTTATGCGGCATGTACTTTTATAATTTTTACGATGACAGCATATACCTGGGACTTGGTTATTATTTTTTAATATATGAGTGCGGTGCAGTAAGTCCAAAAAGCACGAAGGCCAAAATATCAAAATTCCAAACCCAAAGGCACTTTTTTAAAATTTATGTCCATGGGTATAAAAATATTAAATTTTTCTCTAAAAAGAGGGTTAATAGTCCTATTTACTCATGTTTTTACCTTATTTTTCCCTTTTATTTCCAATTTTGGCACAATTCGGGCAGATCTCTCCCGTATTTTAAACAGAAATTGAAAATTCTTCTGGTTTGAATGGCTATCGCTTTGGCTGAAAGAGCTGTCAGTATCCGTAATTTTCTCCGGTACCTGATTTTCCCCTTATACCATCCGGATTTTAATTCCTTCATCAAGGCTTCGACATTATTACGTCCTTTCTTAATTTCAGCAGGCAAATCCTTCTGCTTTTCTCTCATTTCCTGATGTTTAAAAGTATCCTCGGTTACGTAGCGCTGCTTCTCATTGCCGTCCTTGTCAATGACGGTAAATTTCCACTTTCGCGAACCGTCCCTGGTGTTAACCGGGGTTGCAACATAAGTAATTTCAGGATTGCCGCGGTCAGTAACCAGAACAGTTCCGTCATCCTGAAGTCTGTATTCAAAGGCCGGTTCCTTTCCTTTAAGTTCGGTTGTAACCAGTTTGATTCCTTTCTTTTCTAACTCCTGACTCTTTTTCGAACTCGCATAACCACCATCTCCAAGAACATCGGTGACTGCATGCCCGCTGGCATCGCCAATCTCCTTTGCGCTTTCAATGCTCCCGTCAATAAAGTCGGTATCTCCTGTCGTTGCCGTTTCAACCTGTATTCCGGTTATCACATGAGGAGCCATAGGCTGGCTGACTTCATTGCCGTTTTCATCAGTCACTGTTTCCCTCTTCGCAATGATTTCAGATGCGTTAACCACTTCCCCCTGAACCGGGCCGTACTTGTTTGCATAGGATGCGTCCGGGTCGTTTACGTTCTGCAGGGAGTCAGCCTTAATCTCTTTTCCCGGTTTAAGAACCGGCCCGCCGGCTTTTCCTTCAAACTGATCCGCATAGACTCTTTCCAAAAGAGGAAACTCGGCTGTTTCACTGATGATTCCCTGTTTAACATCATTAATGATCGAAGACAGAGCAAACCCCAGATACTTCATGACGGCTTCGCCGGAATCAGACATTTCGTAAGACATCTTCTTTCCGCCAATTCCGATGATTTCCATTATCGTGGGCCATTCTTCAGAGTCTCTTAAGGTGAGGGATTCGCTCTGCCCGAAGGAAAGTCCGTTCAGGTAATCTTTTAAAACGGATATGATGATCTCAGGTCTTGAATGATGAGCAATGTTAGATCCTACAAGGGTTGAATCAACTCTGACCATGCCTGTGTAATTGTTCTTTCCGAAGTATCTGACTGTTGAAATGCCAATATTTTTGAGGACTTCATTGAAAATGCTGTAAGGCTCGCCGAGCTCCTGGCTTTTGAATTCATTGAACAGTCTTACAATCTTGGAGAATGACTTGATCTTTCTTTCTGACGGAGCCGGGCAGTGGATGTCATCGATGCCCAGAGCGTAACGAAATGACAAATCGTAACGAACACGTCTTGCGCACATGCCGAATGAAATGTTCTCGTGCTCTTTCAGAATAAGTATTGTCAGAAGCATAGGAGACGGATACATCCCGGCTCCGATGTTTTCGTTTTCATCGCCGTCGTAATCAGAACCGCGCGCTTTCTTATTATCAAAGGCTCGCTTAAACTCATCAAGCTCACGGATAAGAGGATCCTTTGCCGCAGTTGTGATAAAAGTATGCAAAACCCCGTAATCCAGGCAGTCATTTTTCAGTCTCTCGTATTCTTCATCAGAGAGCTGAGCGTGGTTAAAAATAGACGTTCCCAGGTTAGGGTTGAATTCTGATTTTATTGTAGCAACCATAATACAGACCTGCTAATGTGCGCCATAACTGACATTATGGCCGATAACGCAAGCACTACCAAGAGTTTTGAAAATCAATTTAGGCTTAAGTATCAGGTGTTCGCGATCCGACCTGTCGAATCAATACACGATCGCAATACTGCGTGAGATTCTGCACCGCACTCATATATATTACTCTGCATCTGATTTATGTGTACCTGTGCCTGCGGCGGATCTTCAGATTTCAAAACCTTTTGAAAAGGTACGGACAGTACAATACTGTGCAAAAGGGCATTGCCGCCGGAGAGTATATGACTTTTTACAATGATCTTGTCTGTTTTTGTCCGGATTTTGTGCTTTTTGCCGACAGTGATGGCGTGTATTGTATCAGTTATGAACAGATAATTGATACGGTTCCGGTGAAATGTTTGGGCGTTGGTTCCGCGAAAGAAATCCATTACACCATAAAAATCACCGCAACAGAGGACAGGAATAATCCGTTAACGAAGGCAAATACCGTTCATGCCAGGGCCGGAGAACCTTTTGTGAGATTTTTTGATTTTGAGAAAGCTCAGCTTAAACAGATTTGCCGCAAATTTCAGGAAAAGCTGAGTCCGGATTCAGGAAACGTCCCTCCGGCCTGAGATTTCTGCTGACAGCATTCCTGCCCCTCATTCTCCCTGACAATTGTCCCGTGATTGCGGCTGTCTGTGATTCCGGCCGGTGGCTTTCCTCTCTCAGATAACGCAGCTCTCCGTGCGGTAGGTTTTCAGATCCCCGATCACTTCCAGACTTTCGGGAACAACCTCGGCGACACAGGCCGGTTCACCGGGTATGAAGATCACCGACTTGTCCCGATCCGGCGCAGTGATTTCGGTGATGTCCCTTTTCAGTTCGGCGAGTTCCCTCTCGGTAACACGGAGGCAGAATACCGAGTATTGTACCCGGTGGCCGTAGTTTTCCAGATACTTTACGAGACGGCGTCTGATTTTGTCCAGACTGAGATCGTAGGCAACGTAGAAGAATCTTTTCATAATCAGTACTCCATTCCGATGTAGCTGTGCAGTTCTCCCTTCAGGGTTTTCAGAAAAATCCCCACCTGATGATAGATGATTTCCCTCCAGGAAAGCCGTTTTCCCGAGTAGCTGTGAGTGCTGAAGGTGTCCAGCCGGCGCTGAAACAGGGTGATGAACTTCTTCCGGGAGTTCTCGTTCAGGAAAAAGACCTTTTCGTTCATGTCATCGCATTCCTCGGTAAAATCGGAAGTCAGAAACAGTTTCTTCCGGGCAATGGTCATTATCAGAGCGTCCACCACCGGGGTTCGGAATTCCTCCATAAGATCCAGTGCCAGAGAGGGCTTTCCGGAGCGTTCGGAATGCAGAATTCCCAGCCATTCGCTGAGTCCGTGGGCTCTGATGGCGGCGATGACGTTCTGGAGCAGAAGGGCATAACCGAAGGACAGGAGGGCGTTCAGATGATCCCGGGGCGGTCTCCGGTTTCTTCCGTTCATGACAAGCTCCGTGCCGGTTTCCGAGATTTTCAGGGACAGGGCATCAAAATAGACAGTGGCGGCTTCTCCTTCGATTCCCCGGAGCTGCATGGAGTTTTTGGCAGCTTCGGAGACCTGGCAAAGCCGGTTCAGCCTGATAAGACTTTTGCGGATTTCCGGGCTCTGACCTTCCCGGGAAATGCGCCGGATGAGGCCAATCTGGTTCCTGATTTTGGCTTTGATAAGATCCCGGGAGATTTCCAGGGCTTTTGCCGCATCCTGAGATACAGAAACCTGAGATTTCAGGGCAGCCGCATTTTTAAAGCCGGGTTCGGTTCCGAAGGACACGGCACAGCATTTTCCGGTGAGGGTGGTGAATATTACCGGAATGCCGTTATTGGCCAGGGTTTTCAGGCAGGGAGTGCTGAGGTTTACGCCGCCCACCGTAACCAGCATGCTGATCTCCGAGAGGGGTTTTTTGATATCCGGAAATTCCTCGTGGTGCGCAATCAGGCATTTTCCGGTGACGGACACCCGGCTCCCCTGGGTGCAGATGAACAGAGGGTACTTTTCATAATCATTCTTGACATAGAGCCGCCGTTCCCCGGGAGACATGGTTTCCAGGTCGTCGGTCCCCGGGGTTACCCCTGCGGTGTCGCACATTTCCAGAATAGGGCAGCCGGAGCAGCGTTCGCAGCATTTTTCAATGACCGGAGGAACCTTTCCTGCAATCACCTCGCGCATCCGGGCCGTGAGATGCCGGAATTCCGCCATTTCGGCGGCGGAGAAGGTTTCCAGGTGAGAAAGCCCGGTAAGGGGATCGTACATGACTCCGGTATGACAGATCCGGCCATGTCCCTCCATAAGCCAGATGAAGAATTTCAGGACGGTTTTCTGATCTTCCGGAGGCACCATGTCCAAAGGAGAGATCCCGACCACCGGGGTGTCGTTATAGTCCAGGATGCGAACCCGGCCTTCAAAACGGCGGTCGAGACTCGTCAGCCTAAGGGTTTCGGCATAGATCAGGGTATTCCGGGACGTCCTGTCTGTTCCCGCAAATTCCGGGAAGATGTCCAAAGCGGGAGACTGGATATCCGTCAGGGAGTAAATTACCGGAGGAACCTCTCTGGGCCCGGGGATGCTTTCGTTATCTCCGGGAAAAACGTATCCCGCAGTCATGTTTTCCGGGATGCGTGAAGCGGCGTGATCCAGTGCCTCGCGATATCCGAACCACAGCATCCTTGGACATTTCAGGAAGTCGAGAATGCCCCGCCAGGTGATCCGGAAAGATGTTTCAAGGGCATATGACAGCGGGCGGCCGGTGTCATTGCTGACACAGTCGGTATGATTTTCTCTCATGGGGGCATTTGCAGTGTTCATGGTGGTATCCTCTCTTCTTTCTGGTTCCGGAAAAGCAGCAGGGCAAGACGGCCGGGGAATTGAATCCTGATGTTCCGAACCTGTCATTGGTGCTGCCATGAATCCATTATCACATGGCATAAAGCACCTTCCGGAATTAAAAAGTGCAGTTTGGGAGAATAAAAAATCTTATCCGGAATGAATTTTTGGGAGGCGCCGGAATCTCTGATTTTGAATGTCTTAACCATTCTGTCATCCTGCCATTCTGTCATTCTGCCAGCCTGTCCGCCGGCCGTTTTCTTATGCTTGTTTTCCCGGAAAACGCTCCTTCCGGCCGGAAATATCCCGGAAGTAATCACTTCGTGTGACATTCCTGAAGTTATCGTTTCTGAAAATCAGGTAGAATTACGGAATGGAAACTGACGCAATGCCGGCCCCGCGTTTTTTATCCGTGCGGAGGATTGGCTCTGAGATGCTTCATGCACCGGCAATCATGAATGTCCGGGATTCCGGAATATTTCGGGAAAATAAGGAAACGGGGAGATTTGGAAAACATGGCGAACGAAGGCTTCCCGGCCCCGGGAAGGAACAGCGGGACAACGATATAAATGAAATGGAATAGTAGCCGGAAAAAGGGCTTTGTCTCCATGGTAAAGGCCGTGCTCACGGACGAGAAAATCGGGTTGTACTTCCTTCTGTTGTTTGTGGTGCTTCTGCCCGCTGTTCTGTACATTCACGCCTGCTCCCGAACCGCCGCCATTACCCCCGGAAAGGATCTTGAGAAAACTCTGACAAGAATGGCCAACGAGGCTCTCCGGCAGCACCGCCGGACGGAGGAGGTGGTCTCCGTATCCGGGTTTTCATGCATAAGGAAATCCCGGTACGCTGACAACTCCTGCACGGCCGATGCTCATTTTGCAGACGGTACCACCGCTCAGATTTGCATTTTACGGATGTTTGACTCTCGTTTCGCCCAAAGGGGCAGGAACTTCAGCAAGGTAACCATGACGGTTTCCATGTGTGATTCGGATTCCGATATCGACATTACGGAGAGCTTTGGTTACAGCGTCTGGTTCTATGATGCTGACGATGATCTGAAAAGGTAAGTCCCCGCGCCCGGGAACCGTAGAAAACCGTGATGCCGGGGCTGTCATGACGGCGTTTCCTGAACAGCGAGGGGACTCTGGTGTTTTGTCAGGATTTTAAGCGCTGACTCCGGCGCCGGTTTTCCGGAAAGGGCGGAACCTTCCCGGTGACCGTTCAGTACAGGAGGCCGTTCAGTTTGGGAATATTATTGTGACGAAATTTGAAAAGTATTACAACCTGGGGTTGTTTGCGTTTCTGTCGATTTCAGGCTCGGTCACTTTTGTCCAGTCGTGCAACGATTCAAAAGTCGTGATTCCCGGAAAGGGACTGGAAAAAACGCTGCTTGTGATGGCGAACGATGCTCTCAGGGAACATGGTCGGAGCGAGCGGGTTACCGGGCTTTCCGAAATGAGCTGCCGGAACTCGCAGATGACCCGTTCAGACATAAGAGGCACGATCTATCATGACTGCACTGCCGAGGCCCGATTTGCCGACGGCAGTACCTGGGAAATCTGCATTTACCGCGATTTTTCCAGGGTTCATCGTCATGGCAGAAAAGGCAGAAGCGTGATTGACACGGTATACATGACCGTAAACATGTGCGGTATTGACAGCAATGTTGAAATTACCAGGGAGTTCCCGTTCAGCGAGAATTTTTACGATATTGACGGGGAAGTAACCGAATAGAACAGATTTCGGGAGTCGGCTTTTCTCTTTGGCCGCTTAACTTAAGGATTGTTTATGAGAACCGAAAAAAACCGTACAGGGGGGATAAGCACCAGATCAGGCCTGATGATATTCGGCATATCCGTTGTTTTTTCTGTCCTGTTTCTTGTTATGGATCGCTGCGACACCGCCAGACTGATCCCCGGAAAGGGCCTTGAGGAAACCCTGGCGGCCATCGGAACCAGGGCTCTTTTTCAGAACGGGAGATCCGAAAGGGTTGAAAAGGTAACGGATCTTGCCTGCCGGAAGGTGTCCGAGGAATCCGGCTATTTTGGCAGTGCCACCTTCGATTGCAGTGCCATGGCGCATCTTACCGGCGGCAGAACCGTTAAAATGTGCATCACCAGGAATTTTAAGTACAATGCCGTGTCAGGAAGCCGGGGAACCTCCAGGAACCTTCTGGAGATAGTCGTTGACATGTGCGGGCTCGGGAAGAACATTTCGGCATCCGGTTCGTATACATATGTGAACTATGGCGATGAGCTTACTTCCGACGTGAGGTAACGTCAGGCATCCGGCGCCCCCCGGCGAAATCGGTTACGGGAATGCACCGGCAAACAGAGATATTTCGGAAATGGGACTTGTCAGACTGAGACCGGCAACACCGGCAGAGACCAGATGGACGAAGATCATTGTGATCGGACTTGCGCTTTACATCTCCTGTATGTACCTCACCAACTACATCCTCACCAAAAGGATCGTTTCGGGAAAGGGCCTTGAGAAAACCCTGGTGAGAATGTCCAACGAGGCTCTCAGGCACTACGGCCGGAAGGAGGTGGTCGGGGATGTTTACGACTACACCTGCAAGGCAGTGCATCATTCCGTTTACACCCAAGAGTGCACCGCTGTGGCCCGTTTGCAGGACGGGAGTACCTCAAAGCTCTGTATTGTCAGGGATTTCCCGGCTTATCGCGGAACAGATATGACGATGACCGTCACCATGTGCGATATTGACCCCAAAATCGAGATAAAGGAGGTATTTTATTTTTCCAGGTTCTTTTTTGATTACCCGACCGAAGCCGGACACCGGTGGTGATCCGCAGAAAACCGCGACAGTCGTCTGATAAAACAGGGAACAGATGAAATGATTTTTGCGGGAAAACATCCGGGCAGTCCCGGCGAGCAAAGAGGATTGTACCGGCATTGCCGGCAGTGTTCGCAGTATCTGTCGATAACCCGGTGCGCCCTGACCAGAAGGCTCATTCCCGGAAAGGGGCCTGAGAAAACCCCGGCAAGAATGTCCAACGAGGCTTTCGCCAATGCCGGTCGGAAGGAAGAGGTGCCGGAAATCTCTGCCTTGAATAAGATGCCAGGCTTTGTGGTATAAGCCTTGGTATCTTGTGGAAATCACGGGGGACTTCTCCGCTTTTGGCTTTCCGGGGAAGGAATAAGCACCTAAAACTTAAATTCCCGGTCAGAGCACACATGTTCACGCGCTCCCGAGAGGGCGGCGGACGAACTCGACGTTAATGCCACGAAACTACTCCTCCTTCCGCATCATAGAGTCTTTACCATACCTTCAATATCCGGTAATACCAGGTTCCTTCGAATTCAGTTTAACCTGACATTCCTGCTTCTCTGCGACCTGAGACTTTGACAGGCTGGCAAAATGAAGCGTTACCTTTTCTCTAGCGATCATCGCTGTCCCTTTTTCCATAGTATTTTCTGGCTTTTTTTGCTTCCTGATGGGATTGGTCAGGATGGCAATATTCTTTTGCCGTCAAAATTATGACCGGTGTTTTTCGGAAGACCGTGGTGTCATTTCCCGGATTCTGAAAAATCCTGGTATTCCCTTTAAAATCAATGGCCGCACAATTTATTTACGGAGTGTTTTGGGATTGGCATGATTCTTTCATAAATATGTCATAGATGATGGTACGGGTGAGAATCCCGGGATTATAACGATATGCCGAAGCGGTGCGAAGTCTGAAAAGCAGTCCTCGGAAAGCAGATATGGAATAACGGACTGAAGACCCGGACACTCGTATCGGAATGACAGCTCAAGAGATTTAAAAATGGCCTTGTATGTAAGTACTAACGTTTCATCGCTGAACGCGTACCGTAATCTTGCCAGCGCCACCGGCTCTCTGGATACCGTCTCTAAGCGTCTGTCCTCCGGTCTCAGAATCAACAGTGCCAGGGATGATGCTGCCGGTCTTCAGATTTCGGATCGGCTCACTTCCCAGATTAACGGTCTCAACCAGGGAAACCGGAATGCCCAGGACGGAATTTCCTTCTGTCAGACAGCCGAGGGGGCTCTGGACGAAATGACGAATATGTATCAGCGTATCCGCACACTGGCCATTCAGTCAGCAAACGGCACCAATTCCGCTGAAGATCGCAAGGCTATTCAAGAGGAGGTCAGTCAGCTTTGCGAGGAAATCACCAGAATCGGAAACGATACCACCTTTGGCGGTACCCATATTCTTGATCAGTCCCTCACAGCACCAACCGAATTCCAAGTGGGAGCCAATGCCAATGAGACTGTCAGCATTGATCTTACGTCGGGGTTCAGAATTAATGATGTGTTTGAGAAGATTTCCGGCGATATCACTGATCCTGAAGAGCAGACTCTTCTTCAGAGCGCCGTCATCAAGGGCGGGGTTTCCGGGGACTTTGGCACGCCTCCAGTGTTTGACGTGGGGATTGGCAGTTCGACTCCGGATGGGGAATATGCTGTAAAGGTGACACAGCTTGCTACCGGAGTGAAGGTCAGCAGGAAATTGCCTAATTATTATGCTTACATGAATAGCATTGCTGGCAGCACACTGACATTTGCAGCCGGTTCTGGTGCAGAAGCTGTTTCATTTGATGTTTATGTTGTATCTTACGAGATTGAAAACTTAGTAAATCGAATTAACAACGCCCCTGACAATTTTGGAGTTGTTGCTAGCATGACCTGGCGTGCTGGTGACGGGTGTACGTTGCATTTTGAATCCAACAAGACCGGTGTTGCTTTTGGAAACTTTTCTGTAACTTCGACTCCCGGGCTACAAACGTTCGGGGCTGAGAAATTTTTCGATTTTTGTGTTGAAGATGGAAATGATGTGAATGGGAACTGGACAGTAAAGCGTAGAGCCGTGGATACGGTGGTTGAGATAGATGGTGATATTCTTACCAGCAGTGACATGGTAGTTTATGATGCCTCCAGAGATATTACGCTTAACGTCAATCGGTTATCAGATATCGAGCATAATGAGAATGGTTCGGTGAGGAAAGCAAACATCGTCAGTGTTCATAATACTGACACCTGTTTTGCAGTTGATACTCAGGCCAATGCCCAAAACACACTGGCTGTGGTGGACAAGTTTATTGCCGTCATTGACAGCAAAAGAGCTGAACTGGGGGCGGTGCAGAACCGTCTGGAATCTGCCATCAGGAACCAGTCCAATGTTTCCGAAAACGTCTCCGCAGCCAGAAGCCGCATCCGCGATGCCGACTCGGCCACCGAGACTGCGGCCATGATTCATAAGAACATGCTCCAGCAGGCCTCCCAGAGTATTCTGAGCCAGGCAAACCAGAGACCTCAGATTGCGCTGTCTTTGCTCCAGTCGTAACGGTAATCCTGCAATCCTGGGTGACACGGAGGCAAGAGCGCATACGGACGGCTGCAAAAACAGCATCCGGAGATTTTGCGATGATTCCCCGGTAAGCGCCACCGCTGTGGCCCGTTTGCAGGACGGGAGCACCTTAAAGTTCTGTATTGTCCGGGATTTTCCCCCTGCCCGAAAATCGGCAGAAGATGCAGCAGAATGCTCATGTCGTCAGTGGGTGGCATAGCTGTCGTTTATCAGCTCATGACTGTGACCATGTGCGCTATTGATTCCGGGGCAGTGATTCGGGAGGTCTTTTTATTTTCCGGAAATCTGTTTGATTATTGGGGGGAGTACGGCAGGTAACACTGCCGAAGTACCGGTCAGTGATCATGTGCCGGCCATAAAAAAACCGCAGTTCCTTTCCCGGTCTGCGGTTTTTCGTAACTGATGGTGTTCCTGGCCACAGCTCCGGGGAGAACCGCTCATTCCTGGCGGTTTCCCCGAAGTGTCAGCCCTGCGTAACGGCTCAGGCCACCCGGTCTCCCGGCTTGACTCCGGCATCGGCGGACAGGAGGAAGATATCCTTCTTTCCGGAACCGGCAGAGAGGATCATGCCCTCGGAAATCCCGAAACGCATCTTCCGGGGGGCCAGGTTGTAGATCATGATGACAAATCTGCCCGCCAGAGCTGCAGGATCCGGATAGGCGGACTTGATGCCGGAGAATACCTGTCTTTCCTCTCCGTTACCGAGATCCAGCCGGAACTTAAGGAGCTTGTCGGATTCCGGAACTTCCTCGCAGGAGATAACCCTGGCTGCCCGGAGGTCCAGCTTTGCGAAATCGTCAATGGTTACGGTTCCCGGAGCGACTTCCCCGGCATTGTCAGCCTTTTTGTCCTTTTTGTCGGCCTTCTTGCAGTCCCCGCCCTTGCTTTCCTGAGCGCTGAGATCCTTAAGATCCTGCAGGGAATCATTGATCATGGCTTCCACGGATTTCATGTCAATGCGTTTGAAAAGGGCCTTGAACGGAGCGATCTCGGTTCCCAGAAGCGGCCTGTCCAGGGAATCCCAGTCAAGCTCGGTCTTAAGGAAGGCTGCACTGTCTCCGGCCAGCTTCGGAAGCACCGGCGACAGGTAGGTGATCAGCACCCGGTAGAGATTAAGACAGGTGGTGCAGATCCTCTGGAGCTCGGCATCTCCGGAATCATCTTTGGCCAATACCCACGGTGCCTTTTCGTCCACGTAGCGGTTGGCGCTGTCGGCCAGATCCATCACCTTTCTGATAAGGGCGGAGTACTCTCTGGAATTGTAGCTCTTGGCGATTTCGTCCTTTGCGGCGACAAATGATTCCAGGAGCTCCGGAGCATCCAGGGAGTCCGAGAGCCGGCCCTGGAACTTCCGAGTGATGAACACGGCGGTGCGGGAGGCCAGGTTAACCAGCTTGTTTACCAGATCGGAATTGGTGCGGGCCACGAAGTCCGGGAGATTCAGATCCAGATCGTCGATCCTGCCGTTCATCTTGGAGGCATAGTAGTAACGGAGGCATTCCGGATCAAAATGCTTAAGATAGGTGGCGGCTTTGATAAAGGTACCCTTGGACTTGCTCATCTTGGCTCCGTTTACGGTAACGTACCCGTGAACGTACAGATGATCCGGAACCCGGCAGCCGGCACCGTGCAGCATGGCGGGCCAGAACAGACTGTGGAAGTACAGAATGTCCTTGCCGATAAAGTGCACCATTTCGGAATCGGAGCCTTCCTTCAGGAAGTCCTCGAAGCAGATTCCCTTCGAGGTCATAAAGTTCTTGAATGATGCCAGATAGCCGACCGGAGCGTCCAGCCAGACGTAGAAGTACTTGTTTTCGGTGCCGGGAATCCTGAATCCGAAATACGGAGCGTCCCGGCTGATATCCCACTGCTGAAGTCCGGCGTCGAACCATTCCTGAAGCTTGTTGGCCATTTCTTTGGGAACGGCGCCGGAGGAGATCCAGTCTTTGAGGAAGGCATCGAACTTCGGGAGATCGAAGAAATAGTGCTCGGATTCCTGCATTACCGGAGCGGCTCCGGAAATCACCGAGCGGGGATTAATGAGATCCGCCGGAGAATAGGTGGCGCCGCAGCACTCGCAGTTGTCGCCGTACTGATCCTCGGCATGACACTTCGGACAGGTTCCCTTGACGAAGCGATCCGGCAGGAACATTTTCTTTTCCGGATCAAAAAGCTGGGAGATCTTCCGAACCTGAATGTATCCCCGATCCCGGAGCGTGGTGTAGAGCTTTTCGGAAATCTCGCGGTTTTCCGGAGAATTGGTGCGGTAGTAATGGTCATAGCTTATTTCAAAGCCGGCGAAGTCCCGGCGGTGCTCGTTTTCCATTTCGCCGATAATGTCCTCCGGGGTGCGGCCCAGCTTCTGCGCCTTGATCATAATCGGGGTGCCGTGCTGATCGTCGGCGCAGACAAAATACACCCGGCGTCCCTGCATTCTCTGGAATCTGACAAAGATATCCGCCTGGATGTGTTCCAGAATATGACCCAGGTGAATGGACCCGTTGGCATACGGCAATGCGCAGGTTACGAGTAAGGTGTTTTTTGACTGTTCTGTCATTGTATTAAAGCTCCGTTGGCCTTTTATGTAAAAAGTGTGAGTATTCTAGCAGATTGGCCGGAGACAATAAAGGACAGAACATGCGGGGAGTCGGAGAGTCGGGGGATGCGGTGAAAACGAACAATGCTCCCGCAAAAACGGAAGCGGAAGGAAGAGAATCCCGGAAGTCTCCGGGAACGGGGAAGGCCTGTTATCCGGCGTTGTCTTTCCGGAGGAATGTTTTCAGGCATTCATCATACTGGGCGGCCACGAAGTTCCAGTCAATGTGATTCATAAATCCGGCCACGTAGTCATTCCGGCGATACTGGTAGTCAAGATAGTAGGCGTGCTCCCAGATATCAATGCACAGCAGGGGACACAGCCCGTCACTCAGCGGAGTCCCGGCGTTGGAGGTGTGGGTGTAGATAAAAAGGTTTGGTTTTTGGTGTTTACATCATCCACAATAGTGGGCAAAAACAGGCTTGACTACATCACTCGCCCACAGGCCACTTTCGA
>CACYPY010000056.1 GCA_902776415.1 uncultured Ruminobacter sp. | reverse complement strand
GCTGACCAATGCAGTTGCCGGAGAGGAGTCGGGAATTCTGAGGGCTTTGGATTTGGATTATGCGCGGGCTGATGCTTCTGACAGACGGCAGCACGACTGGCAGTACAGGATTATAGCCTGGAAAACAGATGTGGTTCAGATTCTTATAGGACCTTCGGATATCGATCTTCCGGAATCCTATCAGTCTGACGATTCCGGGAATCCCAAGCCTTCGTCCGATGGCTGCTATCTCGTTTATGACAATCCTTATATGGAAGGCGGCAAACTGATGAGAATGGCTCTTATTGTGGATACGGGCTGCTAGTATTTTTGCTCACGGTGTTCTGTCAGTTTTTTGGTGGTATCCGACAAAAAATGTGACAGTTCTCCTGAATGGCATTGTTGTATATATGTTTATATTATGACGGATCACATACGTGCTCCGTTTTTATTTTGTGAAAGATGTAAAGAGAGCGAGAGACTGTCTCCGTTCCCGTGTTTTACAGGAAGCGATGTGGCCTGTTATGCATTCTGACTTTAGGTGCTGTTGTTCTGACAATGGTGCGGAGCCAGAAGGATAACAAAAACAACAAAGGATAACCGGCGACACCCGTCGACACCCGTCGACACCCGACAATTGATTTTGATTAAGGATTCTTTAATGAAAGGTTATCGTCATTCCGGGGGTTTTACCCTTATTGAGCTTGTTGTTGTTATTGTGATTCTGGGCATTCTGGCAGCCTCGGCCGCCCCGAAGTTCATGGATCTTCAGAAGGATGCAAGGCTGGCCCGCCTTCAGGGGCTCAAGGCGGCGGTACGCAGTGCCGAGAACATGACCCGAAGCAAGGCCATTATCGCCGGGCTGGATAATTACGAGGGGATTAATACGGATAACGGGGCCTATTATTTTGTGTGCATAAACGGTGCGGCCACGGAAACCTGCAACAAGGATAACGGAATTTCCGTTTCCTTCGGCTATCCCTCTGCCCTTAACAATCCTTCCAGGATCGGAGAACCCGGAATTATCAAGGCCCTGGACATGGATGTGGTGAAGAGCACCGCCGCCGATGTCAAAAAGCATGACTGGCAGTATAGCACCGAGGCCTGGACAAGATACCGGAGCCGGGTATTTATCGGGCCTTCGGACACGACACTTCCGGCATCATTTCAGGGGGATGATCCCGCGAATGCTCCTCAGGGCTGTTATATTGTTTACGATAATCCTTACAAGAAGGACGGAGTGCTGGTAAGAAAAACCATAACAGTGGATTCCGGCTGTTAGCAGAATCCGGTGCGGATTCTTCAGGGGAAGCGGGAAAACATTCCTTCTTCCTTTTTTGTTTTCTGGTTTAAAAATTTGTCAGAAGCGTTTTCAAAAAGTTTTTTCTGAAAACAGGGGAACGGGGCAATGACATGATGATCCGCCTGGAGGATCCGGCGGCAGCCAGGTGATCTGGCAGGAGTTCCGGAACCGTCCGATCCGGACTAATGTTCATTTTCAGGATGCTGAGGGGATGCTTCCTGTTTGCGAGGACTGTTCAAAAATGGAATATCGTTTCTGCTGTCATTCCCCGCTGGGTCCTGTTACAGTGTCTTCGGACGGTGCCAGCATTACCGGACTCCGGTTTTCAGAACCGGGGGAGCTGTCCGGTTCCGGGGAACCCCGGCTTCCGGTATTCCGGGAAACCGTCCGCTGGCTGGACTGTTATTTCGGGGGCCGGGATCCCGGTTTCCTGCCTCCGGTTCTTCTTAACACCACTGAATTCCGCAGGGCGGTATACGGGCTTCTTCTCAGGGTGCCGTTCGGAGCGACCATATCCTACGGGGAACTGGCAGAGTCTCTGGCCGGGTTCCGGGGAGTGCCCCGGATTTCGGCTCAGGCCGTGGGCGGGGCCCTGGCTCATAATCCGGTGCTTCTGATCATTCCCTGCCACCGGGTAATCGGACGTGACGGGAGGCTCACCGGCTATGCCGGAGGACTTTCCCGGAAGACCCGGCTTCTTGCCCTGGAGCAGAGGGAGTGCACCCTGCTTCGGGATGGAAGGTCTCTTTCAGGGGAATCCTGACTCATTGTCTCCCGGATCTTTTCGGAGCCTCCGTCGGGCTTTCCGGGGGAGTTTGTGACAGAAGCCGGATCCTGACTTAATTTATTGCCTGCTCCGGCAATTTCGGGATAAAGTATCCATCCTGTCCGTCCGGAAGAGGAATGCAGGGACTGTGCGGCTCCGGGACGGAGCGGATGTTTTTTGTGCGGAGGAATTAACATGACTGATTTTCCGGGCGGGGACGCCGGGGTTAAGTCATCCGGCGCCGGCGAAGCTTCTCTTCGTGAGGTGACGGACTTTGTGAGCGAGTATCTCAGGATCCCGGAGTTTTCTGATCCCAGTTATAACGGACTTCAGGTGGAAGGGGAGAGCTCCCGGGTTTCCCGGATTGTTACCGGGGTTACCGCCAATATCGCTCTTTTCGAGGCGGCGAAAGCCCGGGGGGCCGATCTGGTGATGACTCATCACGGACTGTTCTGGAAGGGGGGCGATCCCCGGATTTGCGGAGTTCAGGCGCGTAGGTTGCGGGCTCTTCAGGGGATGTCCCTTATTGCCTGCCATCTTCCTCTGGATGCTCATTCGGAGATCGGTAACAACGCTCTTCTGATAAAAATGCTGGGTGCCATAAATCTCGGATACATTACCGGCAGTCCTTCAGGGATTACCATGGTCGGGGAATTCGCGACCCCGGAGGATTCTGCAGGACTCCGGAAGCTCATTTCCGAAAAGCTCGGCCGGGAACCCCTGGTCATGGGTCCGGAGGATCGGCCTTTAAGAAAAATCGCCGTCTGCTCCGGCGGAGGAGGCTTTGTGCTGGAGGAAGCGCTGCCTCCGGATCTTGATGCGCTTCTTACAGGCGAGGTGCATGAGCAGCATTTCCACCTGGCCCGGGAACTGGGAATAACCGTGTTTGCCGCGGGACACCATGCCACCGAGAGATGCGGCATCAGGGCTCTGGGGGAACTTGTGGCAGCGCGTTTTGGAATTCCGGCTGAATTTGTGGATATCCCAAGCCCGCTGTAGCATTTTCCGGCGGCTTTTCTGTAACCGGCCCGGCGGAATATCCCGTCCGGGTTTTTGGTTTGCCTGATGGAGTTTTTTTTGCAGTACTGTATAATGCACACGGTATTTTTTGAACAGATTTCCATTTCTATCTGAAGGTAGCTGCAATGAAGAGCGGATCCATGCCTGCCCCCACTATTGAAGCCTGGGAGGATTATCTCGGTAAAGTCAATCCGAATGTAATAAAGCTCGGTCTGGATCGGGTGCGGCACGTGGCCGCGGCGCTGGGTGTGGACACCGTGAGCGAGGATGTCCGGGTTGTCACCGTGGCCGGCACCAACGGCAAGGGATCCACCGCCGCCATGCTGGCCGCCATTCTGGAAAATGCCGGCTATCGTACCGGGCTTTATACCTCTCCTCATATCAGAACCTTTAACGAGAGGATCGTTTACGGCGGGGTCATGGCCTCGGACGATGATCTCATTGAAGCCTTTGAAGCCGTGTACACGGCCATGGATGAAGATCACGAGCTGACTTTTTTTGAGTTCACCACCCTGGCGGCCCTGTATATTTTCAGGAACCGGCTGTGCAACGTGCTGGTGCTGGAGGTCGGTCTGGGCGGCCGGCTGGATGCGGTTAATATTCTGGATGCCGATATTGCCCTGATTCCCAGTATCGGTCTGGACCACTGCCAGATCCTGGGCAGCACTCTGAAGGAAATTGCCTTTGAAAAAGCCGGCATTATCAAGGATCGGACGGCGGCAGTGGTGACCGGAGAGCTTCCGGAGGTGTGCCGGAATGAAATCGGCGCCCGGGCGGCACAGCACGAGGCTGCGTTTCATGTGGTCGGCCGGAATCTTAAGATCCGCGGCATAGACAATACTCATTTTGATCTTCTGGCTCCCATAGAGATGCTGAATCTGGAGGTTCCCTCACTGCCGCTCATCAATGCTCCGCTGTCGGTGGCGGCGGCCCTCCTGCTCAGACTGGTCTTTAAGTTCGACATTTCGGACAGCGATATCAGGGCCGGCCTCCGGAATGCCACGCTGCACGGCAGACTGGAGCGGATCTCCTCACATCCGGACGTGCTTATTGACGTGGCTCATAATCCGCCCGCAGCCCGCTATCTGGCGCAGTATCTCAATCTTAATCCGCGGCCCCGCAATGCCGTTATCGGAATGCTGAAGGACAAGGATATCGGAAACACTCTTAAGGAATACACGGATCTGAATCTTTTTGAGCATTATTTTGTATGTTCTCTCCCCGGAGAACGGGGAGCCGAGGGGCGTATTCTGGAGCAGATGCTTATTGAACAGGGAATACAGAGATACCGGATTCAGACCTTTGATTCTGCCGCCCGGGCCTACAGGGCAGCTCTTGCCGAGCTTCCCGTGGACAGCGAGCTTGTGGTGACGGGCTCCTTCATTACCGTGGAGGAGGTTCTGAAAAGCATTGATGCAAATCAGGTATGGCATGCTGCCGGGAATCGGGAGGTATCGTAATGTCAAGCAGAATAGCCAGGGTTGTCATCGGTTTTCTGGTAATTACCGGCACCGCAGCCTATGTTTTGCCGGTTCTGTACCCGGATGACGGGCAGGAGCCGCTTCCTCTGGATGTGAGATCGGCTTACAGCAGAAATCAGAATGGTGCCGCCAATACCGAGACTCCCGCTGTATCCGGAGAGCAGGGAAAGACAGATGATGACGGTGAATTTGATTCCGGCGTGTTTGCTGGCAACGAGCTGGGCTTTATGGACGGAGAGGAGGACGGCGACGGCTACGGGGGACTCCTTGATGAAAACGGAGCACCGGCACCTGCCGACAACAGCAGGGATCGGGTGGTTTCCGGAGTGGTGGTCGGCGGTGATGCCGGCAGTTCCGGATCTGGTTTTGTAAATAATCCCACTGCCACAGGATCCACTCCGGCCGAAGCTGCCAGGGCTCATAAGGAAAACCGGGAGAGAGAGCTGGCACTGAGAGCTGAAAGGGATCGTCAGGCCCGGGAACAGAATCTTCTGGAGGCTCAGAGAAAGGCTGAAATGGAAGCCCAGAAGAAGGCCGAACAGGACAGGCTGAAGCAGGAGGCCCAGAAGAAGGCCGAGCAGGACAGACTGAAGCAGGAGGCTCAGAAGAAGGCCGAGCAGGACAGACTGAAGCAGGAGGCCCAGAAGAAGGCCGAACAGGACAGACTGAAGCAGGAGGCTCAGAAGAAGGCCGAGCAGGACAGACTGAAGCAGGAGGCTCAGAAGAGGGCCGAGCAGGACAGACTGAAGCAGGAGGCTCAGAAGAAGGCCGAGCAGGAAAGACTGAAGCAGGAAGCCCAGAAGAAGGCCGAGCAGGAAAAGAAACAGACTCCGGCAAAGGGAGGAGACGCCATTCCGAGCGGCCGGTATCTGCAGATCGGGGTGTTCAGCACTCAGGCTCAGGCAGAGGCTGCAAGACAGCGTCTTAAGAATCAGAAGATTCGGATCAGCAGGGACAGCTCCATCAAACCTGGCTTTGGCTACAAGATCGATGCCGTGTCCCGTCCCGGACAGTATGTTCTTCTGGTGGGACCGACTACCGGAGACAAGGTGCTTAACGATATCAAGCCGCTGGTGGGGAGCGGTTCCTTTGTGGTTTCGCGATAGCGCAGGCTAAAGCACAGGAGAAAGAGGCCGGAGGGAGACTTCCGGCCTTTATCGTTCCGGCTGATCATCCTGTTCGTTATTGCCGGAACAGTTCTTAATGGCCGGCTGATCCGTTCCCGGGTTAAATGGCCTTCATGGGGTTAGGACCTCCGCACCGGACTAAATTATTTCCTGGCAGGATGGTCGGGCTTTATGTGTACCCGGCCTGCAATGTTTCGGGACTTTGCGGGGGAAGTCCTTCATGCGGACGGGAATATTCCCGTCCGCATTATCAGGCTTCCGGGCTGACAAATGCGCGATGGCCGCAGTGTCCGGGATTAACTTTCCTCTCCGCCATCCAGGTCATTCAGTCTGTTAAGCATGGCGCACCCGGCATCGTCTCCCAGGCGGCAGCTTTTGCCGTAATAGTATTTTGCCTGCCGAAGATCCTGATCCACCCCCTTCCCCTTGTAGTAGATAGTCCCTGCCACATGGCAGCCGTTACCGTCTCTCAGGCGGCAGGACTTTTCAAAAAGATCCTTCGCCTGCCCGTAATCCTGTTCGGTTTCGGTATTTCCGGTGTAATAAAAAAGTCCCAGATCATAGCAGCCGCTGCCGTTGCCGAGATTGCAGGATTTTTCGAAAAGATCCTTTGCCTGTGCGGTATCCTGCCTTTCCACTCCTTTAAGACCCTCGGAATAGAGAACCCCGAGGACCCAGCAGCCCTGGCCGCTTTCCATGGAGCAGGCTTTTTCAAAGAAATATCCGGCAGTCCCGAATTTCTGTTCTTCATAGGCAAAATATCCGAGAGCATAGCATTTGCTGCCGTTGCCGGAATAGCACTGTTCCTCAAAGGACCGGACTCCCCGGTCTCCCCGGAATCCGACGGCAGCGTCTGTGGCGGGAGGAATGAAATCAGAGGCCGGCATGGCAGAAGCGGGAGATACGGACATCAGAACTGTCAGTGCTGCTGCAGAAATGAACAAACGGGAAAACTTGCTGAACATAAAAACCTCCTGTGAATTCTCACCTTCGGATTTCGGATGAGACGTAATGAGCCGGTAATGATGGGCTTATGATCCTTGTCCGGGTTGCCGTATTCATGATGCCGGGAAATTCCGGCGTTTCTTCTGCAGACATAACGCCGGAATCCGGCAAAGGTTACACGGGAAAGATTTATGAAGCGGACCGTCTTATCTCTGCAGCATTGAGGATATTGTCCGAAAGGAGGTGGATTTCCGGCTCGGCGATGCTTCCTGTCCGGAGTTTCTGGTACTGAATGCCCCCACCGCCAGATTTGAAATCAGATGCTTGAATCGCGAATCCTGGTAGCCCCGTTCCGGAAGAGTGCTTCCCCGGAACTTCTGCGACACCATGAAAATAATAACGGACATTATGGAGTAAGGACAGGCTCACGGTCGGGTGATCCGGGATGAAGCGGTATGCAATGATGAAAATCACTGCTGGCGTTCGGAGGAGTTTGCCTTCTCTTTCTGACAGGGGGAGGCATTTGATACCTGTGAAATCCCCCTCCCCACCGTTTCATCATATCCCGAAACGCTCCGGTGCCAAGAATCACTTTCGAAATTTGTAACCTGCACCTGATAAACAGGCAGGTGCCGGAGGAGGGATGCAGAATTATTCGGAGCGCCTCCCGGGGCCTGCGGCCGGGAGAACACAGAAAAGCACTCCGGAGGGTTGTTTTAAGCGCCGGCTTAACTTGAGCCGATACGGTGCTGCGTTTTTATCACGGATTCCGGGGCAGGTTTTGGGCGGAACAGGGTTCTAACAGACCTGATGAGAAGCTGTGATCTCTTCGGGGTTTTTCAGAAGCTCCTCCAGCACAAAGGGGAGCATGTAGATCGGCTTCAGAATCAGCTGTTCCCGATGGCCGACATCGTGCTGCGAAAACAGGTATTCCCGCCAGACTTTTCCGGAATATTTTTCTGAAAAAGCCGTAATTGACTTGTGGTTGTTTATTGCAGATGATTTGATTTCTATGGGTACGAGTTTGGCACGGGATGCTATCAGAAAATCTATTTCATAGCTGTGGTGACTGTTCTCCTTCATCCAGGTGTGGTAGAAAAGTTTACAGCCGCAGGATGCCAGTATCTGAGCTGCGGCGTTTTCGTAAAGATACCCCAGATTCGCATCCAGGCTGTCGCTCAGAAGCTGGCTGTAAATTTTGGTACCGGTGCGATCCTGAGAATTGAACAATAACGAAACAAATAGTCCTGTATCTGCAAGATAAAGCTTAAAAGAATCATTATCCGCGGTAGCGCTCAGAGATATCGAGGGATCGGCCGTATTGTAGGAAATAAGTACCGTTTTTGAATCCACCAGTTCCAAAAGCTTCTCCCGATCCTTTGAGGTGGTGTGTTTTTGGGTAGCGGCGGAAATCACATAGCGCCTTTTACCGCTGTTCAGCTGATTCGGAACGGAACTGTACATTTTGGACAGTCGTCCGTATGTGTCGATTTTGTAAAAATCCTCTTCATAAAGTTTGATAATGCCTCTTTTGACCATGTCGATTTCTGAAAAATTTTTCTTGCTGACATAAGCTTCCACAGCCTGAGGCATACCGCCTACTGCCATGTATATTCGGAAATCCCTCATGAGTTTTCTGTTCAGCTTTTCGCCCACGGGCTTTCCGGTTTTGTAAAGTTCCCTCAGTACATTCCAGGTGTCATTTTCGGTTGCCCAAAGAAATTCTTCGTAGTCCAGGGGAAATACCTGAATGAAGTATTCCTCCGAGGGAATGACAATGTCGGAAACATTTTTCCTGATACTTATAAGTGAACCGGTCTCAATGTAGCTGTATCTTCCGTCCTGTACCAGATACTTTATGGCCTGGCGGACTTTGGGAGCTTTTTGAATTTCGTCAAAGACAAGCACTGACTCTCCGGGATAGAGAGTAACGTCTGTGGCGGCCTGCAGTCTCAGAAAGAAAAGATCCGGTCTGGCGATATCGTCAAATATCTGCAGGATATCGTGCGGAATATTCGCAAAATCAATCCTGATGTAGGTTTTGAAATGTTTTCTGGCGAATTCCTCGGCAATGGTTGATTTTCCGACTCGTCTGGCACCTTCCAGCATTGCGGCATATTTTTTTGAATATTTGTTCTTCCATTCCAGAAGAGCATTGTAGGCCTTTCTCTTAAACATATCACACTTCCTGTTTTCCGGTAAATTATAGCATCAGGATGATTTTTACGGGACTGAATTTGCGAATGAAGGAGTTTTTCCCGATACCGAATCTGCAAATGAAGGAGTTTTTGCCGATACCGAATCTGCAAATGAAGGAGTTTTTCCCGATACCGAATCTGCAAATGAAGGAGTTTTTCCCGATACCGAATCTGCAAATGAAGGAGTTTTTCCCGATGCTGACTCTGTGAAGAAAGGAGTACTTTCCGGGAATCCCAGGACTCTCCCTTGCGTTTTCATTTTCCTTACGGCATTTCCATAATGTTTACAAAGAATATGGATATGTTTACAGATGCGGCTCTTTGTGAAAAAATTCCGCCCTGATAATTGCCCGGTCATTCTCTTTTCCTGGTGATGGCAGGCTGTGAACAGATTTTTCCAAAGGTTTTTTCAGAGATGATAAAAAATTGGCTCTGTTGGTTTGTTCTGTCGTTCTGGCGGTATTTCTCACGATGATTCGGGATTATTTCACCGAAACTGACACAGAAGACATAGCTTCCCGGTATCGCGAGAAGGTCTCCGGCCTCCAAAACGAATGTGCCCGGAAAGACGCCGAATCCTGTACCATACGGGGACGCGATTACAGAGCCGGCCTCCGCAAACTCCAGAAGGATTCCGAAAAGGGGCTGGAATATGCTGTCAAAGGATGCGAATACGGTTCCGGAACGGGGGGTGTGGTGGCCGGAGTCATCAGTATGGATGATAAGGCCGGGGGGACCGGGCCCGGGAGTTTTTTTTGAAAAGGCCTGTGACATGAATTTGCCTTCGGCCATCTCGGAGTTATGTACGAGGAAGGACAGGGCGTTTCCCGGGACTGCAAGGCCTCCGGACGGTATTATGATCGTGTCTGCGGTGCAGGAGATGCTGAGGGCTGTTATGCCCTGGGGCTGCTCTGTTATGAGAAGCGTCTCAAGGACGAGTCCGGACGGGCTCCGAGGCTGTGCGGCACGAGCTGCAAAGCCGGGATTAAGGCTGCCTGCGGTATTTTGAGAAGGCTTTCCCCCGCTCCTGAAAGCCCGGAAGAAAGATGAAGCATAAAAAGTCCGAGCCTTTTTATGATTGTGCCCGGAGATGACTGCGGGGCTGCGGAGAATATCGTTTTTGGTTTTCAGGATTCTGCGGTTAAATGATACTGCCGAATGACAAGCTCCGGAAAAAGCTCCGAAAGTCGCAAGGCAGGAGCTTCGGGCAAAGTCCCGGGATCGGCGCCTCCATGCCTGCCGGAGGTTTTATGGACGTGAAAAGCATCCTGTTCATTACGGGATACGTGTTTTGTCCCTGATTCCTGATGTTTTTTTTGGGCCGGACTATTATGATCAGCATTACGGTGAGAAAGGCATCAGAATCAGGAAGCCTGAAGACAGCTTGCCCGGAAAAACGTTTCAGCCTGTCTGGAACCGGAGAAAGACTATCTCCGGAAACATTCCAGGGAGCCCGAAGCTTCTGAAAAAAGCCGGGAGTATTTTCAGAAGGTCTGTGATTTGGGATTTCCCGGAGGCTGAACACTTCCTGGTCATATGTACATGAATGGGGAAGGGACGGCTCGGGTCCCGGAGATGGCCGCGTTTTTTTTGAGCAATCCCGTAATGCCGTTTTGGAATCGCATGACGCAATGGGACTTTCAGTAACGAAGGCATCAAAGTACGGGATTTGTTCATGAAGACATGTTCCTCAGGGAGGCTGGATTCCTGCAATATTGTGCGGGAACAGACAGAGGAATGGCGTTTTTGGAAAAGGGGGACGGGAGCTCTTAAAAGCTTCCGGTTACCTCAGAATGTCTTGGAAAATGACAACGGTTCGTAAAGAAAATGTTTTTGGTTTCGGATAATCGGAGTAAGGACAAATGATTGATGTATCAGGGCTCAGAAGGGTTTATGCCGAGGGGGGGCTCTCCCGGAAGGATCTTACGGAGGAGCCTGTGGATCTCTTTGAGAAATGGCTGAAACAGGCGATAGATTCCGGAATGCCGGATCCCACCGGCATGGTGGTGAGTACCGTGGACGGGGAGGGGCAGCCTTCCAGCAGAATGGTGCTTCTTAAAAACTATGACCGGAAGAGTCTGGTGTTTTTTACCAATTACGGCTCCCGGAAGGCCATGCAGCTTCTTAACAACCCCAAAGTGGCGATTCTCTTCCCCTGGTTTATGCTGGAGCGGCAGGTGGCCTTTCTGGGGCATGCCGAAAAGCTTACCCCCGTCGAGGTGATGAAGTATTTCACCTCCCGGCCCCGGGATTCCCAGATCGGAGCCTGGACCTCCCATCAGTCTTCCAGAATCAGTGCCCGGGCCGCACTGGAAAGCAAGTTCATGGAGCTTAAGCAGAAGTTCAGCAAGGGAGAGATCCCGGTACCCACCTTCTGGGGCGGCTTCAGGGTGTTCTTTCACAGCGTGGAATTCTGGCAGGGGAGACCCAGCAGACTTCACGACCGTTTCATTTATGAAAGAAACGCCGCCGGGGGCTGGGATATCAGCAGGCTGGCGCCGTAAATTCCGGTTATGCGGAAGTTGCGGCAGGGCGAAAGCTTTTTGGCCGGCACGCCGCCCCGGAATCAGTCCGCGGTCCGGGACGGCTCCTTTCAAAAGCTGCATTATAAAGAGAATCTGCGCCTTCGCCGCCTTCATCCCGTTCACCCCGATATTCTCTGCCAGGTGCGGAATTTTCGTCCGGAACGGGGATCGACACCAGCCGCATGCCCGTTACCTGAGCATGTCCAGGGCTTCCCGGTTTCCGGCTGCCGCTGCCTTGAGACGGTTAATCATGGCGTAGCGCTCCTTTCCGTCGGGATGAGCCTCTTCAAATTCCCGGAGCATGTCCGAGGAGAGCGTTTCCCGTTTTCTGAAGGCCTCGTAAACCCGGAGATCCGCCAGGGAGAGTCTGATTCCGGATGTTTCCCCGGCCGCAGGAGATGCTGTGCCGCCGTTTTTGCCGGACAGGACTCCCGGCAGATCCCTTTCTCCCGGTTCTCCGTTCAGAAAGCTTCCCGCAGGAACCGGCTCCATAAGCATGTCTCTTCGAATGGTGTTTTCCCGGGTGTCGAGAGCGGGGTTTTCGGGGCGGGCCCGGAGATCCCGAAGCCTTTCTTCGTAGAATCCCCGGGGGTTTTGAGCCGGAGGAGCCTCGGGAACTCCGAGCTTCTGCTTCGGCGGGGTTACGGGGACGGAAGATCCGATTCCGGGGGGCGGCGTATTCTCCCGGTGCGGTATCTCCCGGTAGCTGCCTTTTTTGATGCCGAGAGCTTCCCTGACAAGCTCCCAGCCCTGTACCGGGGACTTTTCGTTAAGGGCGGTGAGTGCGGCTGCGGCATAGGCCTGGGAACGATCCGGCAAAACGGATGTCATGAGGGGCATAAGCTCCTCCGTGCGTCCGGAAAGGCTGATATCGGCAGCGTTCAGCTCCATAAGGCGTTTCATGACCGAAGGATTCCGGGAGACAAAACGGCTGACCGTGCCGCCGTCAAAACGGTTTTCGGTGCCGAAGGCGGATCTTTCCGAACGAAGATCTGAAAGCTCCTTCCGGTCCTGTACCGCCTTCCGGGCGCTTTTCTGGAGAGATCTTGCGGCGGTTTCGGAGATTCCCTGCACCGCATTTTCGGAAACGCCCCGGGCGATATCCCGGGAGACGGCCTCGCTGTATGAGGTTTTGAGCTCGGAGCTCCGGGATGCCGATTCCAGTTCTCCGGCAAGCCGGGCGGTCTGACTCTGCTTTCCGGTGCCGGAGCCCCGGGACAGCGACAGGGAGGCCAGACTTCCCGTATCGGACGCCGCTCCCGAGAGCATGAATCCCAGAGCTCCCCGCACCGCACTGGTTTCCGACCGGGATAGTCCCAGCCGCTCCGCAATTTCCCGGCTCTTTCCGTTAATGATTCCGGCTGCCTCGGACGAGGAGGCGGCAATGCTCTCTCCTGCACTTCGGATGCTGCTCTCGGTTACGGAACGGCTTTTGGAGGAAGCCCGGGCATTTTCCAGGCTTTCCTGAAAGGCCTCCTCCGAGGATCGGGCCTGCACTGCCGCGCTGGATATCGCCTTGTCCAGGGTTCCGGAAAACGACACTGCCGGCAGGAAACTCTGGCCCCCGGACATTACGCCTCCCGAAAGCCGTCCCATTTCCATTACCGGAGACTGCTGCACCAGGGCCGGGGCAGTGGCGGATTCCGGAGCCAGTACATGACTGTTGAGATGATCCCTTCCGGCCAGGCGTCCGGCAAAGGACTGGAGCCCCTGCACCCCGCCGTACAGCACCAGAGTGGCCAGCACCGGAACGCCGGCCGCCAGCATGCCGCCAATCCCCAGATATTCCGCAGCCGTTTCATGCACCGCGGCCAGTCCTTCCCAGCTTTCGGGAGGAACCGCCATGGCGGAAAGCGCCTTGCGGCCGCTCATCAGAATGTAAAGATTGACCACTGCCATAAGGGGCTGCCAGAGCTGGATCCAGACCATGAGCAGAAGGTAGCGTCCCAGGAGGGTCAGGCCGCCGGCCCCCAGGAGCAGCACGAAGCACATGAAGGGCGACATGGCATAGACCAGGGCCTCGAAGAAGGTGAGGAACGGTCTTACGGAGTTGAAGAACATGCTCTCCTCCGCGGCCATCTCCGCATTTCGGGACTGAATGGCGTCGGAGAGCATTACCGCGGCGCTGAAGGCATGCTGGTCCTGATACTTTTCGCGGGCGGCCTCCCGGTACAGGGGCAGCAGTACCGCCGCCAGCATGTAGTTATTGACGCTGACTCCCGATTTGCCCAGAGCGTCCAGGGCATTCCGGATGTCCGGAGTTCCGATGGCGTTTTCCGGGAACCCTCCGGTACCGGTGTTCCCGGAAGCTCCCCGGAGCCGGCTTATGAAGAAAGGCATATAGACATGGCCGGAATATTTGCGAAGTTCTTCGTGAGCTTCGCGGCAGGTAAGGTTGCGAAGTCCGCTTCCCGTGTTCACGGCCGTGCCGTAGACATCCGACAGAAACGCCGTGCCGGAAATAATGTTTTCGGCCTGAAAGATCTTGTCGGGAGACAGGGTGCCGATATCGATTCCCACCAGCGTGCACTCCCTGAAGTAGTTTTTCCAGGATTCGGCAAAGGAGCCCCGACCATCGGGAGCGTCGGCCAGAATCCTGGCCTTCCCGATAACTTCCCGGAGCCGGTACAGCAGCATCAGGGAATTCGCAAAACCGTGCTTTTCGGCCTCCGGTACCTGAAAGGCGGTTTCGAACACCGCAGCGGTTTTTCTGCCGATGCCGGAAACAATGCCTCCGGCAGCGGCCATGCCCAGGGGAACTCCGGAAACCGGATACACTCTTCCGGAATAAACGTCATGAATTGCCACATCGGCCCGGGGCACAAAGAACAGGAGGTAGAGAAGAAATACCATGAGAAGCTGTCCGAAGGAAATGCCGCTGCCCCGGAGGCTTCCCAGAAATCCCTGCAGAATCACGGCCAGCACCAGAGCGATGGCTGCCAGGGAGCCGGTAATCCCGGAGCTGAAAATCATTCCGACGCCGTTCAGCACGGATTTCAGGAAAGCCGCATCCCCGATACTGTAGATTGTCCATACGCTCATGAATTTCCTCCTCCGAAAATCCGGCGGCATCCCGCTTCCGCTGTTATCCGGGACTTTTGATTTCTGTCCGGTTAGCGGGGTTATTGAATCACAGGATTGTCGGGAAGCTGTCAAATAAGCCTTTCGGGAGAACGAAACACCGGCTTTTCCGGAAGCTTTGTATACGCTTCGGTGCCTTCCCGCAAATGACGGGAAAGGTCGCGGACGGGGACAGTACCGGGAGCTGCGGATGAAGAGCCAAAGGCGGAGGTCAGGAGATTCCGGAAGAGAAAAGGCAGAGAAAGCCTTCCTTCATGAAAACAAATCAGGGGCGGCAGAGTTTCCTGGGACTTCTTTGCACAGACCGCACAAAATTTGATTTTTCATGACGGGAGTCCGGGGGATTTTGGATATGATCGAAAAAGCATCGGATGAAGTGTGCGACGATTCGAAGGCTTGATTCGATGGATGCACTGAATACACTGCGGGAGATTATTGCCATGACCGGAAGCGCTTTGAGGAATGCTCAGGAATATATCAGGAATAATATTGTTTCCGCCGCCGGCAGCAATGACCCCGGCGAGGCTGAGGAAAACGCCGGTGAAAACGTGGTTCCAGGCGATGTTGTCAGCTTCGGCAGGTACTGGCAGGAGGATTCCGAAGTAAAGACCCCGGTGGAGTGGCAGGTACTGGACGTGAAAGAAAATGAGGCTCTTCTGATAAGCCGTTATGTTCTGGACTGCCGCCAGTATCATCATGAACGGTGTTCTGTGACGTGGGCCGAGTGCGATCTCCGGAAATGGCTGAACCGCGAGTTTTTCAGAGAGGCGTTTTCGGAGGAGGAACGGAAGAGGATCGCCGTGTCCCACCTCAAAAACGAAAGCAATCCGGAATTCCGAACCTCGGGAGGCACGGATACCGATGACCGGATCTTCTGTCTCAGTATCCGGGAGTCGGTGCAGTATTTCAGAAACAACGCTGAAAGACGCTGTCAGCCAACGTTGCGGGCCATTTCCCAGAAGGCCTTCATCGGCAAGGGGTTCTGTTACTGGTGGCTGCGTTCCCCCGGCGACTATCATAACGATGCGGTGCGGATTTCGGCCAGCGGGGCGGTGGAATTATCCGGTTACCGGGTCAGCAATTATACCAGCACGGTGCGTCCGGCCCTGCGGGTGATTTTGTAGCTTCCGGAGCAGGTCGTTTCTCTCACTGGTATTTTGGTTTTGCGGGAGCCTGTCGTCCGTGGCGGGCTCTGGCAGGTTTTTGGCTGCAATGCCGGAAATCATCCGGTATACGCCGGCAAGGTTAATTCCTTCAGACCTCCTTCAGAATGAATTTCCCGTAAGCAAAAATAATCACGTATTTGTGAAGATTGGGGATCTCTTTCAGTTTATCGTCGGTAACATAGAAATTAAGCTGCTTTACCGCTCTGTCGTAAAGGGTCTTTATTGTTTTAACTTTGGTATCCTGAGA
>CACYPY010000055.1 GCA_902776415.1 uncultured Ruminobacter sp. | reverse complement strand
TACACGTCACCAGTATTTTTTATAAAATGTGACATATTCGTCACAAAAAAGTTAAGATTATAGACAAATTGGTTAATTTTTGATCATGCGTAGGCCCTGGGTAAATTATGAGTAACCTTGAAAAATTATGAAAAACTCTTTGCATGAAAACCTTTTATTGATGGACAATTGCGGGGTTTAATCATTTTGCTCTCTTTCTGTGAGATATATTTCATGTCGTCTTTTTTCGATAAAGCCATTACCAAGGTACGTGGCGGTTTCTCGAGCATTACAAAAAAGAAGAGTGGTTCAGAGTATGAGACTGTGTCCGGGCAGGCAGCTGTCAGAACAGAAGCCCCGTCGCCCCAGGAACAGGAGATGCTGGAGAGGGCTCGCAATCGCTACTATACAAAGATTTCCGGATACCTTTTTTATATTCTTTCGTTTATTGTCTGTTATGAGGCGGCGGCTTTCTTTTGGTACAAGGTTCCTTCAGTGAATTCATCTCTGGCGGGATTGTCCGCGGCAGAGCTGAAGGCTATAAGAGAGCAGAACCGCAATATAAATGTAACTGCCTTGCCTCTTTTCGGAGTCAAGCCCGCGGAAGCTACGCAGACACCGCAGCCCGGAGTTCAGCAGTCGTCAGGGCCGGTTTCCAAGCTGGATGTTAAAATCACCGGCATTTCTGCCAGTAACGACCCCAAAAAGGGATCCGTGGCAGTAATTAATAAGTCCAGGGAAGAATCTTACGGCATTGGAGATAAGATCGAGGGAACTCAGGCGGTAGTGTCGCAGATTCTTGCGGATCGCATTATCGTCAAGAATGGCGGACGTGACGAAACCATTATTATGCCGGCAGACAACTATCAGTCTCCGGATCAGAAACCTTCGGGAGATTCCCAGAAATCCAGGCCCGAAAGTCATGCCGCTTCAAAGACCGATGCCAGACAGGTCAGAACCGAACTTCTTTCCAATCCCGGAAATCTTTTCAAGTATCTCAGCATAAAGCCAGCCATGAAGGACGGCAAGCCTGCAGGATATGAGCTGAATCCCGGGTCGGAGGGCAAGATGTTTCTTGATGCCGGTCTGAAGCCTGGTGATATTGCTGTGGAGATGAACGGCTATGATTTGACTGATACCAATCAGGCAATGCAGGTTATGGGGCAGATTCAGGATATGACGGAAATAACACTGGTGGTGGATCGTAATGGGGATCGCCAGACTGTCACACTGAATCTTAACTGATTTTAAAGGTTGCGGGGAGGGTATTTCCAGTATCTGATTTATCCCTTCCTCTTTCAAAACATAATACAGAGATAACTGTCTCGTTCAGGATGAAGTCCTGATTATATGAACTGTGCCTTATCAGGCTATTAAGGGGATCATATGAACACCAAGAAATTTTTCGGCAAATCCTGCTGTGCTCTGGCCTTGTCAGCTGCACTTCTGGGAGGCTCTCTCAATATTGAGGCCGCTGAATTTTCTGCCAGTTTTAAGGGTACGGACATAAACGAATTTATTAATACTGTAGGAAGAAATCTCAATATGACGTTTATTGTCGATCCGGCAGTAAAGGGCAAAATAAACGTCAGAAGCTATGATTTGCTTAACGAGGAGCAGTACTACCAGTTTTTCCTCAGTGTGCTGGCAGTATACGGGTATGCCGTGGTTCCTACTGATACCGGGGTATACAAAGTGGTGCGTTCGGCAGTGGCCAAAACTGCCGGAGTTCCGGTTTCCGAGGACGGGGCCATCGGAGATGAGATGGTTACCAGGGTGGTTCCGGTAAAAAACGTTAATGTCAGGGAGCTTGCACCGCTTCTGAGAGGTCTTATTGACAACCAGGGATCCGGAAATGTGGTGCACTACGAGCCGTCCAATGTATTGCTTATCACCGGCAGGGCTAATGTGGTAAACCGTCTGGTGGAAATAGTCAACAGAGTTGACAAGGCCGGTAACCAGGAGGTTCAGATAGTCAAGCTGAAGCATGCCTCTGCAACCGAGGTGGTAAGAGTTGTGCTGTCGCTCATTAAGGATGACAAGGGTAACAGTGCCACTTCTCCGTTAATGACTCCGAAACTGGTTGCCGATGAAAGAACCAATTCGGTGGTGGTATCAGGAGAGCCGATTGCCAGGCAGCGCGTCATTACCATGATTAATCAGCTGGATATGGAACAGGCCGCATCAGGAAATACCAGGGTGTTTTATCTTCGCTATGCCAAGGCAAAGGAAGTGCTGGATACACTTAACGGAGTCAGCAAGTCTCTTACCGGAGATGAAGGAAAGGCTTCCAACGGTGCCACGGCATCAAAAATCAATATTTATGCCAATGAGGCCACCAATTCCATTATCGTGAATGCCGAACCCAACTATATCAAGCAGATTGAGGAAATTGTCAGAAAGCTTGATATCAGAAGGGCCCAGGTTCTTGTGGAGGCCATTATTGTTGAAGTCAATGATGAAACCGCAGCCCAGCTGGGGATCCAGTGGGGCAATACCAAAGGAGGGATCGTCCAGGGGCCTTCTGATGTTTCACAGGTTCCGGTTTCCGGAATGTTTTCCTCGGATGATGTAGGTCTGGCCAATATTGCCGGAAAAATCAACGGAGCAGGTCTTGGCTTTTATCATGGAAACTGGTTCGGCCTTCTGACCATGATGCAGAGCAATGCGAAGAATGATGTGCTTTCCACCCCGAGCATTGTGGCTTTGGACAATGAGGAAGCAGAGTTTAATGTAGGTCAGGAGGTTCCTGTAAAGACCGGAACCCAGACTTCCACCGATTCCAGCTATCGTTATGACACTATTGAAAGAAAGACCGTAGGAACCAAGCTCAAGTTTACTCCGCAGATCAATGAGGGGGACAGTGTGCTCCTGACTCTGGAACAGGAGGTATCAAGTGTGGCCTCCACCGCCAATACTACCAACGGCGAAACCTTTGACGTGCGTACCATTAAAAACAGTGTGCTGGTTAAAAGCGGTGAAACCGTTGTTCTTGGCGGACTCATGAACCATTCAACTGTCGAGACTGTCTACAAGGTTCCCCTTTTGGGTGATATCCCCATTATCGGTGAACTGTTCAAGCAGACTTCCAGCTCCTATAAGAAGCGCAATCTGATGGTATTCATTCATCCGATTATTATCAGGGATGACGAAACCTTTGCCAGCATTTCCGGCGGCAAGTACAACATGTTCCGTGATGAGCAGATGAAGCGTAACAAGGAGGGGCTCAGACTTCTTCCCATAAGACTCAGCACTCCGGTGCTGCCTGCTCTTGATTCCACTATTGTGATTGCTCCTGACACAATTCAGGAGGTTTCTTCCGACAGCAGTATGGCGTCTGGAATTTAGGAGGTCTCATGACTGAAGAAAAAAGACCCCTGGATGATGAACAGGAGGAAAACACTCCTGTGGGAGAGCTTCCTGCAGATGATGTGCCTGAAGTGCTTCCCACTCCGGAAGAGGAGGCTCTTAAAAGGGTTGAGACCGTGGTTCCTCTTGAAGAAAGGGCGAAGCTTCCTTTTTCATATGCCAGAGCCAACGGAATTCTTCTCAGAACTGATAACGGAAAGGCAGTTCTTTACTGCAAGGAGAAGCCTGCCATGGCTTCTCTTATGGAAGTGCGCCGTCTGGTTCAGGCAAATTTCAGCGTGGAAATTGTCGAAGCTGACAAATACGATGATCTGTTTACCGATACATATCAGCACGATAATTCCGAGGCGCAGCAGATTGCCAGTGATATGGGAGACGACGTGGAGGACCTCAGCCTTGCCGATGATTTGAACAAGGCAGATCTTCTTGATAACAGCGAAAATTCCCCGATGGTGCGCTTTATAAACGCCATGCTGGCTCAGGCCGTCAAGGAAGAAGCCTCCGATATCCATGTGGAGCCATACGAAAACAGTCTTGAAATTCGTTTCCGGGTGGACGGCGTGCTTCATGAAAACATCTCACTTGAGAGGAAGTTTACTCCATACCTGATATCACGAATCAAGGTAATGGCCAAGCTGGATATTTCTGAAAAGAGGATTCCTCAGGACGGCCGTATATCGCTGACGGTGGGCGGAAAGCAGGTTGATGTCCGTGTGTCAACGATGCCGACCTCCTACGGCGAGCGTATTGTAATGCGACTCCTGGACAAAAACAGTGTACGGCTGGATCTTAACGATCTCGGTATGACCCCGAAGATCTGCGAGGACTTTATGAGAATCATTCATATGCCTCACGGAATTATTTTGGTTACCGGTCCTACCGGTTCTGGCAAGTCCACCACTTTGTATGCCGGCATTTCATCAATAAATACCAAGGATATTAATATTCTGACGGTTGAGGACCCGGTGGAGTACGACCTGGAGGGCATCGGTCAGACACCTGTTAATCCTAAGGTTGACATGACGTTTGCCCGGGCTCTACGGGCGATTCTGCGTCAGGACCCTGATGTGGTGATGATCGGAGAAATCAGAGACCATGAAACTGCAGAAATTGCGGTCCAGGCTTCGCTAACCGGACATCTGGTGCTGTCAACCCTGCATACCAATACCGCGGTCGGAGCCATTACCCGTCTCAAGGATATGGGAATCGAGCCTTTTCTGCTGTCAACCTCTCTTCTGGGGGTTTTGTCCCAAAGACTCATTCGCACTCTTTGTAAGCACTGCAAGCAGCCTGTGGAAACTACCCCACGGGAAATGCAGATCATGGGGCTTGACACTCCCCGGGTCATTTACAAGGCGGTGGGCTGTCCCGAGTGCAACAATTCCGGATATAAGGGACGTTCCGGAATTCATGAGCTGGTTATAGTAAATGATGATGTCAGACAGGCCATTCACGGCGAGGACGGCGAACTCGGGATTGAACGGGTGGTTCGTCCCACCACTCCTTCCATTCGCGATGACGGCATTGCCAAAGTTCTGGCGGGTATTACCACTATTGAAGAAGTTCTCAGAGTTACCAGCGGAGATTAAAAATGGCTTCCTATCAGTATGTGGCCGTGAACAGTTCCGGGAAACAGAAGCGCGGCAAGATTGATGCGGATTCCCCGAAAGCAGCCCGGTCAAAGGTCAGGGAACTGGGGCTGATGCCGGTGAGCATAAGCGAGATTTCCGCTCAGGCCGTTTCAGCCGGGAAGGGGAGGGGAGATCCCGGAGAAAAGAAGTTTTCATTATCCGGACTGTTTCAGCCCAGTATGAGCAGTTCCTCTCTTACGCTGATTACCAGACAGATTTCCACGCTCGTATCTTCGGCAATGCCTATAGAAGAATCGTTGAGAGCCGTATCCCAGCAGTGTGACAATCCCAAGCATGCCGCCATTATTTCCGGGGTACGTGAAAAAGTGCTGGAGGGGCATTCCCTGGCAGATGCCATGAGGAAATATCCCCGGGTGTTTGATGACCTTTATACTGCAATGGTTGCTGCCGGCGAAAAATCCGGCCATCTGGATGAGGTGCTAGAGCGGCTGGCAGACTACACCGAAAGCAAGCAGGAGCTTAAGGGAAAAATTGCCCAGGCCCTTATCTATCCGGTGATGCTGACTCTGGTGGCTGTTTCCGTGGTGGGGCTTCTGCTGTCATCTGTGGTGCCCAAGGTGGTGGAGCAGTTCGTCCACATGAAGGCAACACTTCCGAAATCAACCCAGATACTGATGTCTCTTTCGGATTTTGTAAAGAATTACGGCATTATGATTGTCCTTGCAATCGGTGTTCTGATAACCGTATTTATGGTTCTGATGAAAAGAAGAAGCTTCAGAGAGAAGGTTCATGCACTGATTTTACGTCTTCCGGTTGTGGGAAAGGTCAGCAGATCACTCAATACCGCCCGGTATGCCCAGACACTCAGCATTCTGCATTCCAGTGCGGTGCCTCTGATTGAAGGAATGCATATCAGCAGCGATACCCTCACCAATGTGATAGCAAAGGAAAGACTCAATCAGGCGGCAGAGAGTGTCCGGGAGGGTAAGGGACTTGGAAGATCGCTTCAGGAGACCAGGCTTTTTACCCCGATGATGCTGCATATGATTTCTTCCGGAGAAAAGAGCGGAGAACTTGACAACATGCTGGGCCGCGCTGCTGCCAATCAGTCCAACGAGTTTAAGCGCAATGTAACCATGGCTCTTTCGATTTTTGAGCCGCTTTTGATAATTTCCATGGCCGGAATAGTTTTGTTTATCGTTATTTCCATACTGCAGCCCTTGATGCAGATGAACAGTATGGTTAAAGGTTGATTCAGGAGAATTTATGAAAAGAGCACAGGGTTTTACCCTTCTTGAAATAATGGTGGTTATCGTCATTCTCGGCCTTCTGGCGGGGCTGGTGGTGCCGAATGTCATGTCCAGTCTCGATGAGGCGAACACTCAGAAGGTAGTAAGTGATATCAATGCCTATGAAAGTTCTCTGAAGCAGTATTATATGGATGCCAAGAGCTATCCGACAACGGATCAGGGGCTAGATGCCCTGGTAACAAAGCCGACATCGGCTCCGATCCCCAAAAAATACCGTTCTGACGGGTATATGGACAAACTTGCCAACGATCCCTGGAATTCTCCTTATTATTACAAGAGACCTTCGGATCATGGTCAGAAGCATTATGATATCTTCAGTGCCGGCCCTGACGGCGAACCGGCTACCTGCGACGATATCGGGAACTGGAACGTTGACAATCCTCCGTCAGCAGACTGCGCCAATAACTGAGTTCAGAGACGTTTGAGTTGATGCAAAGGCCGGTTTTTACCGGCTTTTCAGAGGAAGATGATGTATAGGCATAAGCTTGGCGGTTTTACCTTACTTGAAGTTCTGATGGTGCTTCTGATTATGGGACTTATGGTTTCCGTGGCAACATCGGCTCTTCCCGGAGGAGGAACCCTGGAGGGCACTGCCGATGAACAGGCCGACAAGCTTATTCTTATTATGGAGGAAATCTCCGACAGGGCAGCCATGGAGGGCCGGATAATCGGTCTTCATGTCAGTGAGCACGGGTACAGCTTTATGATTCAGGCCAGGACTTCATCCGGGCAGCCGGGAAATCTGAGTCTTAAGGATGAACTTATGCGGACATACTGGGATCAGCTTTCCTGGGTTCAGTATGATGCCGAGGATGTAGCCGTGAAAAGGGATTTTGACGAAGGAGTGTCGGTGTCCCTTGATGTCGGAGGACTCGCTGTTGAAACCGCAGATTCCATGGCCGAGACCAAACTGGAGACTGTGGATTTCAGAGCCGATGCCAGGGATGTGCAGAAACGGGATTTGCCGCAGATTCTGTTTTATCCCACCGGCGAGGTTACTCCCTTCAGAATGAATTTTTTGGTATCGGACGGCTCGGTGGATCCCCACGCTCCGGTAATGATTATCGGGGAAGAGCTGGGGAATTTCAGACGTTATGATCCGGAGCGTGATCGCCTGTGAAGCGTAATTTCAGTAAAATTCACGGTATGACTCTTCTTGAGGTTCTGGTAGCTCTGGCGGTGTTTGCACTGGCGGGGGGAGCTGTTATTACGACTGTCTCCAACTCGATCAATGGTATAAATGGCCTTGAAGAAAGCTACTTTTCTCAGATGGTTGCCGATAATGTCATTGCCGAGTTTAAGCTGACCCGCAGATGGCCAAACAACAGCTGGGTGACCAACAAAACGGAATTTGCCGGAAGGACCTGGTATTACCGTTACCGTGGTCAGTCAACTCAGGACGTTAATTTCAAGGCATTGGAGGTTGAGGTCTTTGTCGATTCTCATGTTAATACCAGTACGCCTGTGGCGATACTTAAAACATATCTGCACAGGTAACAGGTGTAGCGGGCAAAGAAGGGATATCGCGTTTTATGAGAAAATCCGGCTTCACTCTTATTGAGGTTCTTGTTTCGATTATGATAATGGGTGTGATTGCCCATGGAACCTATGCTCTGATGTCCACCACCTTTACAGCCAGTCAGACTGTGGAGGAAGATACCACAGCCTTTCACGCTTTTCACAAGGCCATGAACATTTTAAATCAGGATTTTGTCCAGATGGTGCCCCGGGTTGCCCGCATGGACGGGTCTCCATCCCGAACCATAATTCAGGTCGGAGAAAATATGTTTCAGTCCGAAGGCACGGGCATCAGCTTTATGAGAGGCGGAGCTCTCAATCCCGGAGCCGAATTGCCTCGCGGTGAGATTCTGAGAGTGTGGTACCGGGTCAGGAACGGGCAACTTGAGCGGGCCGTTTATCCATATCCTGACACTGTCATCGGATATGAGCCGGAGTTCTATCCTCTCCTTAAGGGAGTGAAGAATTTCAAGGTGTTTTTCTACCGGCAGGGTAACTGGTCTCAGGGCTGGATTGACAGGGTAAAGATTTCTTCGGGGGTCAAGGTTGAGTTCGAGTCCGAGGACTATGGCAGGATATCCCGGGTATTTTATATTCCGGCGGGGGATGTATGATGGGACGCAGACTGTCGCGCACCCTGAAGAGGAAACGCGGGGTGGCACTGATTATGGTGCTGGTGGCCGTGGCTTTGATGGTAATGTTGGCTGCGGTGATCGCCACTCGTTTTAACAGAGTCTTTTTTGTTACCAGAAACGCTCTGGATTACCAGCGGGCTTCCTGGTATGTGGATGGCATTGAAGGCATTATCAGGAAATATATGATAGATGACTTCAGAAAGACAAAGGGTAAGGTTTACAAGGGCATGACCTGGGCTCAGCCGAATCAGGTGGTTCCTCTTGATGAGGCCGTAATCAGCGGTGACGTTCATGATGAACAGGCCTGCCTGAACATAAACGGGCTTCTTAAGGAGGTTGTTCCGGATAATGAAAAACCTGAGGATCGTGAGAATATCGACCCCCGTTTGCTGAATGCAGGTTTTCCGGTGCTGATTTTTCGGGAACTTCTTATGAATATGGGCGCGGATGAGACTCAGGCGGAAACTGTTTCCGATTCTGTCGTGGACTGGCTCGATGCAGACAGCATTATGGTCTCCGCCAACGGTGCCGAGGATGAGTTCTACGCTACCGGGAAAATGCCTCATGTAACGGCTAACGGACGTTTTTATGAGAAATCCGAGCTAAGATACATCCATGGCATGACGCCGGAACTTTACAGGCGGATTGAACCCATGATTTGCGCTCTTCCCACTGATGATTTCGTTATCAGTGTAAATATGCTCAGTTACAGGCAGGCTCCGTTGCTTCAGGCCATGCTTATGGGACAGATATCACTGGAGGAGGCTGCGGATCTTCTTAAAACCGGGATTCCCGAATACGGGTGGGATTCCTATGCCGGTTTTCTCAGGGAGGAAACTGTAAACAATGCCGTACAGTCAATGAACGGACTGCGGGGGCGGGTCCAGAAAATTGTAACTACCAATTCAAATTACTTTGTGGCGAATGTCGTTGTACAGTTTGATGATGATAAATTTGCCTTCAAATCCAGATTTTACCGGGACGGTGATACCAGCCTGAAGGTATACCAGCGTCTCAGAGGAGAGCTTCATGAGTGAGTATTTGTTTTTAAGACCGACCCTGATAGATCCCCGGAGCTATCTCTGGTTTTCATATGACGATACCGGCCATAATGTTCTGGCCACCGGGTCCGTTGATTCCCTGGAACAGCTTAAGGATGTGGGTGGCGATTCTCCTGACCGTCCGGTAGTGATTCTTTATCCTTCATCAGCCCTGAAATTTAAAACGGTAACCTACCCGGGAAAACTGAAAAAGCATGCCTATGAACCGGTTCTTTATCAGATTGAGGATGAGTTTGCCGAGGATATAGATAATTTTAAGGCTCATATGATGGCCAGGAACGGCAAGGATTATGATTTTCTTATTTTCAGAAAAAATGAGTTTACGGATCTGGAGCAGGCTCTCAAGGCTCTCGGATTCACGGTAACGGCCATTGTTCCTGATGTCCTTGCACTGCCTGAACCGGTACTTAATTCTCCAGCCAAAGATAAGAACGAAGATGCCAAAAGGGAAATTTATATTCTTAACATCGGTGATGAATGGCTGGTTCGTGACGGAGTCAATTCCGGTATTTCCGTTCCTGCGGAATGGCTTTCCGAATACGTCGCAGACCTCCCGGAAGGTGTTTCTGCGGTTTCGCTTAGTGTGATCCCCGAAGATCTTCGGGAAAAGGTTCGTGAGGAACTTACTGATTCACCGCTCGCAAAAATGGCAGAAGGAGCCATTCACAACAAAGTGAATATGTCCAGCTACCAGCGCAAGCGCAACATTCAGTTTAAATTCATGACTTCCTGGGTGAAGGTGGTGGTAATGGGACTGGTTTTTGTTACCCTCTGGAACATGAACATGAATATGCGCATCAGTTCGGTAATCAGAGAAACCCAGGAATACCGTAATCAGCAGCGAAGCCTGTTCAGTCAGATTATGGGGGGCAGCGGCCGGGTAAATGATCCGGTCTCCCGAATGAAGGAAATTCTCAGTAATTCCTCTCCTATCGGAACTGACGAAGGTTTTATTGATCTTGTTAAGCTGGTATCCGGAAAAATTCTGAACAAAAAGGGAATTGAGCTTGTGAATATGAAGTTTGAACGTTCCAGAAGAGTGTTTGTCATTCAGTTCCTTGCCGATTCCGGAACCAATATTGACAGCTTTGTGTCGGGATTCAGTCCTGATTTTACCGGACACATTATTGACAAGAAGCCGAGCCGCGAGAGACAGCTGGTGTCTGTTCAGCTTAAGAGGAGAACGAAATAATGAAGGATCGTTTGCTCAGCTACTACCGTAGCAGAACCTATCGGGAAAAGATGGTGCTGGGGTTGCTTCTGGCGATGATAATTCTGATGGTGTTCTTTTCATTGCTCATTTACCCTAAGGTAAGAGATGTCAGAAAGGCGGAAATGGCTCTGGAGGGAGCGAAGAGCGGCTACAGTTTTCTGCTTACCAACGCTTCTCGGGTTACTCCTGGAAATCAGGGGGCGGTGAATTCCACAACCAGTGTGCGCTCCGCCGCTGATAATCTTCTGCGGGGAGCCAAGATTACCCGGTACAAGCTGCGGGCTCAGGGTGATAACAAGGCTGATGTGGAAATTGAATCCGCTGTGCCGTTTTCCGGAATCATTCAGGCTCTAAGCAAACTGGAAAGCGACTACGGCATAACGGTGGATGACATTTCCATCGATAAGCAGGGCGACGGTCTGGTATATGTATCGCGTCTCAGCCTGATACGTCTTACCGGGGAGGAAGAATAAATGATTAAGAGGATTGTATTCAGGACACTGTTCATTATCTTCTTTTTTGTATTTTTCGTGCTGTATCTGGCTCCGGCCAATAAGCTTTTTGCTTTTGTCAGTCTGCCGAAGGACATTAAGGTTTATGATGTCAGGGGCAGCCTCTGGAAGGGCAAAATTTCGACAATGGATGCCTCGAACGTCCGCATTAACAATATTAACTGGAAGCTGAATTTTTTTACGGTGCTGTTTACCAAGGGACTCTCCCTGAAGGTGAATGATCCCCGTCTTGTCAGGGGAAGCATGGGAGTAAATGCCTTTTCTCTTGCCGACAAGCCGCATTTCAGTTCCATACAGCTTAACGGCGATCTTGAGAATATTGTTCCTCTGATTGACAAGAATCTGCCGTTCAGCCTGACCGGCAGTGTCGGAACAAATATTTCCGACCTTGTCATCAGCAGCAAGGGCAGTCTGGTCAACATTAACGGTTCGGTTGTGGCCCGAAATGTCATCCTGACCACCCCGTTTTTGCCGGATGTTTCCGTGGATCTTGGCAAGATCGAATTATCGGTTCAGGGCAATCAGAAGAGTGTTGTACTGAAAATTGATCAGAATTCCGAAATGCTGCGTTTTACCGGCAAGCTGGAATTATCCGAGAACATGACCGTCTACAAGCTGACGGGCAATCTGAAACCCAAAGGGGACCTTCCTTCCCAGCTTGCCATGTTCATGGGGACCATCGGAACTCCTAATGCCGAGGGCAGTATTCCGGTAAGTTTTCAGGGTAACTTCTGATCATGAGCAGTGATCTTGTTCTTCCTGAGATTACCGGGGTAAGGGAGGTTACCCGGAGCCGTCTTTTTCGGATTGAGGAGGTGGGGCTTTGTTTTTCCAACGGAACCCGGGCTCTCTATGAGAGAATTCCCGGAGGAAACGGAGCTGTTATGGTTATCCCTTTTGACGGCAGGAATTTTCTGTTTACAAGAGAATACTGCGTCGGCACGGAATCCTACGAGCTTGGTTTTGTCAAAGGAAAGATCGATGACGGTGAATCCCCCGAGGAAGCGGCTCTTCGGGAACTTCAGGAGGAAATCGGATTCGGAGCCCGTAAAATAACGCATCTTCGTACCATTACCTTTGCTCCGGGGTTTATGGGGCTTATGATGCATATTTTTATGGCGGAGGATCTTTATCCTTCCAGGCTTGTCGGTGACGAACCGGAAGAGATAAAGGTATTTCCGCACAGCATTTCCGAAACCCGGGAACTGATTCTTGATCCTGATTCCGCACTCAGAGAAAGCCGCTGCATTGCCGGTCTGATCCATGCTTTAACAATTGTTAACAAATATCCGTTGTTTTAACATTTTTTTGCTCTCCCGTTAACGGATTCAGATGTTCAGGATCCGTTGTTTCATAGCGTTTCATGCCAAACAGTCATCAGATATCCAAAATTGTAAAAAAAATGTTAAATTTGTGACTGAGCTAGATTTTTCAAAATTCCAAACTGCTATAATCAACAATTAGTCAGCTTTATTGAAAGCGTTATCAGTTATCACTAATCAAAGATTTAAATTAGAGCTGTCATTGTTGCCTACTAACGGAGTGTGCAAATGAAACTTATAAGAAACAGGCGAATGCTGCTGGCTGCTGCAGTGTCTGCCATAATGTTTTCCGGTTCCGCCTATGCTGCGAACTATGAAGAGGAAATGATTATCATTCATCCCTTTCAGTGGACATACGATAATATTGCCAAGGAATGTACCGAATTTTTAGGCCCTGCTGGCTATGACGGCGTACAGATTTCGCAACCAGCAGAACATAAAAACGTATCAGGGGTGTGGTGGGCTGTGTATCAGCCGGTGAATTTTAAAAACTTTACCACCATGACCGGTAACGAACAGCAGCTCAAGAATATGGTGAAGGCCTGTAATGATGCCGGCGTCAAGGTGTTTGCCGATGCGGTGTTTAATCAGAGAGCTTCTGACGGCAGCGGATCAGGTGGTAGCAGTTTCAGCTACAAGAACTATCCGGACGGATTTTCAGGAAGCGACTTCCATGGAGACTGTAAGATTGATGACAGTTATTCTGATGCAAATAATGTAAGAACTTGCGCCCTTTCCGGTATGCCTGATATTGCCACTGACAATCCTGATACCCAGGGCAAGATTGCTGATTACCTGGCAAGTCTGATGAAAATGGGGGTCTACGGCTTCCGTATTGATGCCGCCAAGCACATGGGTTATAACGACATCAATGCCATACTTGGAAAAACTGCGGAAAAAGCCGGCAAAAGGCCTCCGGCATACCTGGAGGTAATCGGTGCCAGCGGTGAGGCAGCCGACATTCAGCCTGACAAGTACACTTTTATTGACAATGCCGTGGTTACCGATTTCGGCTATGTATGGGATGTAAAAGAGAGCTTCGGAAAGGGGGATTACGGCAAAGCCCTTAATCTGAGCACCTGGCTTGGCGATAATGCCGAAGTTTTTGTAAACAACCACGATGATGAGTGGGGCCGTGCATCTGCAGGTTCTTCTTCCATGAAGACCCAGAACAATCCTGACTATGATCTGGCTCAGTCCTGGCTGGTAGTGTGGCCGGTGGGCAAGGTACGCCAGGTTTATTCCGGCTTTAAGTTTGATGTCAAGGACAGTGACGGCAGTCGCGTAAGTGACCAGACCCATGACCAGGGTGGTCCTATCAGCTCCCCGCGCTGCGAGGGCGGCTGGCTCTGTCAGCACCGGAATCCTATAGTGCTTCAGGCAGCCCGTTTTGCCAGAGCTACCAGAGGACAGAAGGTTACCAGCAAGGGTTTTGATGACGGAGCTCTGTGGATTAACCGCGGTTCCAAGGGTTTTTATGTCATGAACACCAAGAGCAGCGAGTTCGAGAGGGAATTCACTGTTGAAGTTCCGGACGGAACCTACAAGAATATTCTGAGCAGCAATGACCCTTCACAGTGGACGGAAGTCACTGTAAGTGGTGGCAAGGCCAAGATCAAGGTGGGCGGCAAGAGTGCTGCGGCTATCTGCGTCGGAGATTTCTGCGGCAAGATTGTGGATCCGTGTGCTACCGATCCGAACAGTGCAGCCTGCATGTGCAAGGATGATTCCGACAAGTCTACCTGTTCCGCTTACTGCGATTCTTTCGGTTCCGGCACTGTGGAATGCTCCTGCAAGGGCCAGTCTTTGGTTAATGGTGTCTGCACCTCCTACTGTTCGGATAATCCAACCGTAGAAGGTTGCTACTGTCTTATGAACCCGGATGCCGAAGATTGCCAGGCTGCATATGAGCCTACTCATGGCAAGCTTTGCTATGCCGGTTCCTCCAACGGCTGGAAGCATGATCCCATGACCTTTAACAAGCGTACCGGCATGTGGACCATTGATCTGGTGCTGACCGGTGAGGGCGAAAAGGCCGGTACCAAGCAGCGTTTCAAGATTACTGATGGCTGTGACTGGATAGAAGGTAAGATTTACGGTGTGGGGTCAGGCAATAAGCTGGCTCTTAATGAGGCAAACAATTCTGACGTGGATATCAGTTCCTATGTCGGTGAGTATACCCTCAGCATTCTTGATTCCGATATGAGCTACTCTCTTACCGAGAAGCAGGCTGCTCCGGATGTTACTGCCGCCTTTACCGCATCTGCAAAGGATTTGACGGTGACCATCACCAACAGCTCCTCGGGGTCCAATCTTTCCTACAACTGGGATTTCGGTGACGGCAAGACTTCCACAGAGAAGGCTCCTTCTCATACCTATGACAGGGAAGGTACCTATACCATCAAGCTTACCGTGAAGAGCGGTTCCGCAACTGCCACTGAAAGCAAGAAGGTGACTGTATCCTCCGGCAGCACCGTAGGCTCCATAACCAAGGTAGCTATCAGATCTTCCGAGGATAATTTCGGCACCACCATGATGCAGAAGGGTTCCGGAAATGTATGGACTTTTGAGAACTACCAGTTCAGTTCAGACGGCAAGTTTAAGATTGAAGCTCTGAACGGCGCTCAGTGCGTTATTCTTGGCGGCAAGAACGGCGAGTCTCTCACTGCAGCCGGCGGGTTTATCCCGGTTTCGAAGGGCAATTATGACATTACCTTCAATTCCGATACCATGGTTCTTACGGTTAAGACTCATGCGGTAACTCCTGACCCTGAGCCGGATCCCGATCCCACTCCGGATCCTGATCCTGATCCGTCCGGCAATACCAAGGCCAACTGCAGTACCGATTCTTCCACCACCAACTGCGAAAACGGAGCTTACACCCATCAGACTCTTGGAGCTACCTATTCCAAGGATCGCACTGTATTCAGACTCTGGTCTCCGGATTCCGGCAATGTGTCTGTAGAGGTTAACGGTAAGTCCTATAACATGACCAAGACAAACCTTGACGGTTATTCCGATGTTTACGAAGCAACCGTGGAAGGCGATCTTGACGGTGTGCCTTATCAGTTCAAGGTTGACGGCAATGCCGTTCGGGATCCTTACGGCAAGATGGTAGTTCCTGCAACCTATTCCGGTAAGCCCATGGCTGCCTCCGACAATCGCAATGTTGTCATGAACATGCGTGCCACGGATCTGGAAAACGGCTGGGCCAAGCGTCCTGTAAGAGAGGCCGTTATCTGGGCATGGTTCAGACCGGTACCACCAACAACGGCATGAAGACCGGCATTGATCACCTTAAGGAACTGGGAATAACCCATGTTCAGCTGCTTCCGGTCTATGACTACGGTACTTGTTCCGATGTGGATTCTCAGGATGATTCCTGCTACAACTGGGGTTATGATCCGGTGAACTTCAATGTTCCTGAGGATCGTTATACTTCCGTTCACAAGTCTGAGAACTACCGGCAGAAGGTCAAGGAATTCAAGACCATGGTTGATGAGTTCCACAAGAACGGCATTCGTGTAATCATGGACGTGGTTTACAACCATACCTATGACAAGGAGATGTTCAAGAACATTACCGGCAAGTACTACACCTCTGTGGATCTTTCCGGATGCGGCAACTCCGTTGATGCCAAGAATGCCATGGTAAGCAGGTTTATCAGAGACTCTCTTGAATACTGGGCTACCGAGTACAACATCGACGGCTTCCGTTTTGACCTGGTGGGCATCTTTGATGTGGAAGACTTCCGATCCTGGGGCAAGTACCTGAACGAGACCTATCCTGACAGAAACTTCCTCATGTACGGTGAACCCTGGAACGGCTATGCTACAGATCCGAGTGAGGGCACTCGTGTCAGAATGGGATCTATCAAGAAGGCTGTCGATGCTCATGTTGGCGTGTTTAACGGAAAATACCGTGAGTGTGTCAAGGGGGAGAGCGACAAGGCTGCCGGTGGCTTTATGTTCAACACCCAGCACCATGATCTCGGAGCTGGTGCCAATACCAACTTTGACTGCGTAACTGCAGGCATGAAGGGTGCTATCGGTGATAATGACAATCCTTGGACTCCGTTCTTTGCAGCGGATCCGGAGCAGTCCATTAACTACCTTACCGCTCATGACAATCTTAACCTGACAGACAAGATTACCAAGTACGGTGCTACAGGAGAGTATGCTTCCAGACTCCAGGCTTACGGTAACGGCCTCATGCTGGTTAGCCAGGGTATTCCGTTCATCCATTCCGGCGAGGAATTTGCCAGAACCAAGAATATGAACGAGAACTCCTACAATACACCGGGCGATGTGAATAACGTCAAGTGGGGTCTCAAGAAGACTAATGCTGCCGTGTTCAATTACTATCGTGACATGATTGCCATGAGAAAGGCGCATCCGGCCTTCAGAATGACCACTAAGAGTCAGATTGAAAACAATGTAACTGCAACCTGGCTGGGTGATAATGCCTTCCAGTATGACCTGAACGGTTCTGCCGCCGGCGACAGCTGGAGCAAGATCCGCGTGGTAGTCAACAGCGGCAATAACGTTGAAGTTAACGGTGTTGACGGCTGGAAGAAGAAGGTTCATGGTGTAACGGTTAATGCCGATGGAACTTCCGGTACCAATGTAGCTGAAGGTACTGCGGTAACCATCTGGTATCAGAACTAAGACTCGCCGGGCTCCGGAGAGATCCGGAGCTCCTACACGAATAATGAGGTTTAATAAAAATGTTAAAATTTAATAAACTTACGGTAGCGATGCTTTCCGCTATTGCCCTTACAGCCTGCGGTGGCGGCGGCGGTTCCGGTTCTTCCGGTAATGACAATCCGGATCCTGCTCCGAATCCGGATCCTGTGGATCCTGTAGTTCAGAGTTACGTTCTTCCGGTTCAGGTTAATTCCCAGACCAATTCGGTTCTGGGGGGCAGCTCCAGTGCGGCTGCTCTGGTTCAGAGCCTGGATGGCGCGGAACCACAGGGTAACAGTGATACTCTTCAGGTTTGTATTGATACCAATGACGATTTCAGATGTACCGGTGAAACGGTAAAGGCAGAGGTAAACAATTCCGGTCTGGCCATCCTGAAATGGACCACCGCTGATTTGAATTCCTATGCCGGAATGAAGGTGATTTCCGTGCAGAGTAACGGTTCTGTAATGCAGTTTAACCTGGACGATTTGCTGAAACCTACCGTTTCCAATAACGTCTATTCCTTCCGGAAGATGTTCCTGAACCCGATTTCCAGCACCCAGTCCCGGGTTGGCGGTATTCAGAGGTTCAAAGAAATCATCGGAGACAATACTGCCACCGTTCAGGATTTTGCCAGTGCGGATCCGGCAAACCTGGATGACAGCTACAAAGCTTTGCTGGATATTCTTTACCAGGAGGGCATGACCTATAACAAGGTTATTAATGCCAATGGCATTGAGCATACCATTTCCGGAAACTACGAGAAGATTTCCGGATATCTTCGCAACAATACCCATGAAGGAGCCAGGGTAACTCTTGTGACCGAGGTTATGACGGCTATCGCCAAGGGCGAGCCGGATCCGTTTGCAAATCTGGGAAGCGGCGAAGTTGCTCCTGACAACCATATGCCGACAGCAGATTTCAGTCATTCGGTTGATGGTCTCACCGTTACCTTCACCAGCACATCCACGGATCCTGATGAAGATATTCTGTCATTTACCTGGACCTTTGGTGACGGAACAGCTGCCGTCAGTGATGAACATCCGGTTCATACCTATGCTAAGCCTGGAAGCTATGATGTCAGCCTGATGGTGTCGGACGGATCGCTTTCAAATCATGTTAGCCAGACTGTAACGGTAACTGTTGGCGGTGATAACCCGGCACCGGTGAATAATCCTCCGGTTGCCAGCTTCGGATATTCCGCAGACAATCTGAAAGTTACGTTCACCAATACATCTACTGACGTGGACGGTGATCTGCTCTCCTCGGTATGGAACTTCGGAGACGGTAACAAGGTTCTTGCAAAGAATGACGGCCAGTTTACCTATACTTTTGCCAAGGCCGGTACCTACAAGGTAGTACTTACCGTTGATGACGGTGTTGATACTTCTTCCGTTACTCATGAAGTTACTGTCAAGGGAGCCAGCAATCCGGATAACCCCGATAATCCGGATAACCCTGATAACCCTGATAACCCTGATAACCCTGATAACCCTGATAACCCTGATAACCCTGATGTTCCGACAAATCATGCTCCGGTAGCGGCTTTTGATGCGGTAAGTAAAGGGCTCACGGTAACTCTCACCAATACCTCCACAGATCAGGACAAGGATGCTCTTACCTATAAGTGGGATTTTGGTGATGGCTCTGAGACTTCCACTGAGACCAGTCCTTCCCATACCTACAACAAGGCAGGAACCTATAAGATCGTGCTTACGGTAAGTGACGGAAAGCTCACCAAGGAAACTTCCAGAACCGTAGAAGTCAAGAAGGAAGATCCTGATGATCCGGAAGCTTTGAAGTGCACTCTTGAGTAACTGAATCAGAATTTCTGAACAATGAAGGTCACCTTTTTGGTGGCCTTTTTTATTTAGATTTTTTGTTAATAAGTTGTTATCTAAATGTTAAATTGCGTGATAAATATCGCTTTTTTTTCATTATCAGTTGGTTAAAATCACATCAATGAAATTGTTTTCACAGGGTTTTCTCATTAGGGCATTGTTATGCAGCACAAATATTCAAGAATTTCAATGGCCATGTTTCTGGCTATGGGGCTTTCAGCATGCGGCGGCAGCGGTAATTCCGGAAATTCTCAGTCTGATTCCGGCAGCGTTTCTTCCGGAGCTTCTTCAAACGGTTCTTATTCAGTTGTAGCTTCTGTGCAGGGGGCTAATGCGGATTATGCGTCTGATGCCCTGGTATGTGTTGATTCCAACAGCAACGGTGTCTGTGATGCTGACGATGCCGGCGGGGTATATACTGACAATAGCGGTAAGGCCACGCTCAGAAACCTTTCCGAGAATGAGCTTTCGGCCGAACATAATCTTATAGCTGTTCTCCGTGATGGCAGTGTTTACAAATCCAGAGTTGATTCTTCCCGTCTTGATTTTAATTCCAAGAGCGGTATTGCCGGACAGGTTGCGGTTAATCCCATGTCAACCATCGCAGCTTCTTACGCTGAGGAAAAGGGGCTGTCAATTCAGAACGCCAAGAATGAACTGGCCCAGACTTTAGGTACTGAGGCAGTGGTTTTTGATGATACTCTTGAAAAGGGCTCTGCTCCTCAGGTTTTTGTGCAGGGGCTTTCCGAAAAGAAGGTTATCCTTAACGCCAATGTAATTATTGATAACGACGGCGTCATCAGCAGAATCGACACTGCTCTTATCGACAGCAGCCCGGAATCAATTGTTGATTTTTACCTTGCCAACGGAAACTTCAATACTCTTTCCAAAATTACCAAATTTGCCAACAATCTTCCGGAGGTGGCGTTTACATCAGCCGTAACCGATTGCAGAACAATTTCATTCAATGCATCCGCCACGGATGCGGATAACGATACTCTGGTGTATCGCTGGAATTTCGGAGACGGCAGCGCCATTTCCAAGCAGCAGAATCCGACTCATACCTATGCCCTTAAGAAAACCTTCGATGTTATGCTGAGCGTTTCCGATACCTTCGGAGAAACCAATGTAACTCACAAGGTGAAGATCGACAATTCTCGCTGCGGCAGCAATGCGGCTTCTCTGTTCTCCTTCCAGAACAGACCCTCCGATCCCTTCGTGGTAGAGTTTTCGGATATGTCCACCGGAGA
>CACYPY010000054.1 GCA_902776415.1 uncultured Ruminobacter sp. | reverse complement strand
ACAGCGATATACCTGTATTCTCTCAGACAAACGGCGTTGATAAGACCGATGCGGATTCAGCGGCCAGCACTGATTACACGATCTCCCTCATGGACGCTCGCCAAAACAGGCACCGGGAATGCAAGGCCGTGCCTGAACCTCCGGAAACTGCCCCGCGAGGAATCTTTCGCTTTTTAACCGAGACGATCTTCCTCGTGGGAAGATATCCCGCAAAGCTTCTGAAATACCTGATGCCGGCAACCGAAGACCAAACATGCTTCTACACTCCGGGAAGCTGTCTGACCGCGCTTAAAAGCCTGCTTAAGCTTCCTCCCTGATCTGCCTGATTTAAGTGAGAATGTCTCTGAAACGCTCTCTGCGGTTCACCACGGTTTCCCGGATATCATTGACCTTGAAAATATCGCTGTCCATCAGGGAATTCACCCGCAATAACTCGTTAAGATTTGAAATAGTCTAACAAATCAGATTAAAAAAAACGAACCATTAGGAAAAACATAATCATTTTCAAAGATGCTTTTTGCTCCCCTTTTCAAAAGCAGCGACCTTTAAGGAAGTTTCGGAAATGACGTCCCACCACTATCAGGCAGGATCGTCCCTGAAGGTGGTACGGTGTGAGCAGTCAGGAAACAGAATGGCCGGAAAAGAAAAGCGTGATTCGTGCACCTCAGAAGAATCCGGATCCCGAAAGGAAGGTTCTCCAGATCTGATCCGGAATTTGAAAACTTTTGAATACAGGCAGGAAAGTACCGACCGGCGGCGAAATTCCCGGATGAGTTTATGTTATTTGCAAGGGCCTTTCGCACGGCATCAGAAAATCAGCGATCATATTATCCGTTACCGGGCCGCACCGTAAAGAAATAAGAGCCGCCCGCATCCCGGGGCGGTATCGTTTTTCCCTTCCCGGTGACGAAAAACCCCGATTCCGGGATCGGGGCTTACAGTCATGACAAAACGGCATTCCGCGAACACCGCCTCTCAATAATCATCCTGCTTACTGCAGATACCCCTGATGGTTTAGTTTACTTTCACTGGGAGATGCTTCTTCCAGAGCATATATAACCATAAAGAAATCCGGATCTTCATAATTATCAAAACCGATATCATCCAGCCTTTTCAGGAGTGACTGAATACGCATGGCGACTTCAGGTTCAAAATGCTTCAGATGGTACCCTGTACGATACCAGTTAGAAAATATCCTGGAATTGTATACTAAAACGCTCATTTCGCTATATTCTGTGGCCAGTTTTGCTCTCAGCTGTCTGAGCTCCTGTATGTCTCCGTTTTCAAGAGCGCTTTCATCAGGGAACTGCGGCAGATATTCTTCCTTCCATAGTGCCTCCTTGTTGGGATCCACGCGTCTCTTTCTTAAATCATCAAAGAAATTCTTCAGAAGCACCCGTTCGTTTCTGAGATAACAATTGTCAGCCTGAATCAGTATCTGACGGCAATTTTGCAGAATCGCCCTGATTTCCAGGGATCTGTCTCCTTCCTCATAGCGTTTTATCTGAGCGACACCATCTTCAAATTTGCGATCCAGAGCCCTGACAGCTACACCGGCATTGCCCATTTCCTGAATGAGCTCCGCCCCCCGTGACATTACCGCATGACACTGCTTCAGAGCATCTTCATCCGCAAGCCGGGAATCGATATCAACCTTCTTCTTTACCGTGATATCCTGTTCCGGAAAATATGCTTCCAGCTCCATCATTTCAGAGGTATCCACCCTCAGAGTAAGATGCACCGGGTCGCCCGGGTTAAGATCCTTTTCAACTTCATTTCCGTAAACCACAATATCGGTCACATGCTCATAGCACAAAGCCTGAGAATCCTGCCGGATGGTATAGTCCGCCTGAAAAATCGGAATGGTCAGGGTATCACTGCTGCCGGCTTCAATATATCTGGGAACCCTGCGGTCATCATTCTTTCCCACGGCCGGCAGCGGGTTGTTCTTTTCAAGTCCGGAAAAAGGTGCTATCAGATTACTGTCTTCATCCTTGACGAGCTCGTAGGGATTCAGATAGCTGTAGCAGATATTGTAGGGCAGCACGGCATTGGATACCCTGGTACCGTTGATAATGGTAATGGTATCCGGATAAACCTTTACCCTGTTACCATCCTTGTCATAACCGGCAATACTGTAGGTGTTGGAACGATCCTTTACCATGGCCAGTTCGGCAACTTCGCCTTCCGAATTCAGTGCAATTCTGCCTGAGGACCAGGCCCGATCGCCTCTCAGGAATTCAATCTCAAAGCCCTCAGGAATCTCCGAAGCCGGCTTTACCGCCACCCATTCAGACTCGGCAACGCTCATGCTCTGATAGGTGACCTCCAGTCTTACGGCGTTCTTCAGATCCTTTTCGGAGACTTCAGAAACGGCCTCGATATTCTGGGCATAGAGAGCCGCGCCCACGGCCACGGCGGTCATGGGATCCACGGAACAGTCAAGATTCTGGCTTATCTGCTCCCGGAGCTTGTCCCGCACCAGAGGGCAGAAGGTGGGGCCGCCCACCAGAATGATTTTGGAGAGGAGCTCCTTTTTGATCCTGTTCCGTTCCAGAAGCTTAATACACATGTCCACCGCCTTCTGATACAGCGGATCCATGGCCTCAAAAACCTCTTCGCGGGTGAAGGTGCAGTCGATGACCATATCCTCGCCGCTGGCATCGGAACCGATATCCCCGAGATCGGTTAGCATCTCGAACTCTTCCCTGTCGGAAAGCTCCTTCCGGATCCTTTCCGCATAAATCTTGAGAGAATCCCGCAGAAGATGCTTTTTGGCATCATCCTCCAGAATGGGGAAGATATTGTAGTCCTGGGCCAGACAGGGAATGATGACATTGTCCACCACGGCATAGTCCAAATCCTTGCCGCCCAGGTAGCTGTCGCCTTCGGTGTCGAAAATCTGAAGAATGCCGTCGCTGGCATGCACCAGGGCAGTGTCAAAGGTACCGCCGCCAAAGTCGAACACCATCCAGACACCGTCCTTTTCCCGGACGGAAAGGCCATAGGCGAAGGAAGCGGCCAGAGGCTCCTGAAGAAGTTCGCAATGTTTGAATCCCGCCATTTCCGCTGCTTTGACGGTAGCGGCCTTCTGATTCACCGTAAACTTGGCCGGCACGGTGATCACAATATCGCTTAAGTTTTCGGGAACGAAGGTTCTGAGCTTCTTGAGAACCTCGGCGGACAGCTCCTCGGCGCTGAAGGAGCGCTTCATGAAGGAGCTCTGGTAGGCGGTGTCGCTGCCCATACCCCGCTTGAATTCCACAAAGGCATTGCTCTTTCCGGACTTCCAGGACATTACCGCCGTTTTCTTTTCCGACTGGTAGTCATTAAGAGCCTGCACCCCGACTCTGACGGTCTTGCTTTTGGAAAACGACACGCAGGACGGCATGACGTTTTCGTTGGTATCGGTTTTAAAAATCAAGGGGCTGCTGTCCCTGATGGTGGCAATGGAGGAGTTGGTGGTTCCCAGGTCTATGCCGTATCTGATTTTAGCCATGTAATGCTTCCGTAATCATTGAAAAAACTGGTTGGCGCCATCCCCGAAATGGCGGATCTCATGGGGTCTCCGGAAGCTTCCCGCTTCCGGAAAAAACTGTTTCCCGGGGACATTCCCGGCTATTCGGTATCGGTCTCCGTATTCTGCGCCACCACCACGGAAGCCATCTGGAGCAGCTGTCCGTTATAGTTCACCTGCGGTGTGCTGACCTTCCTGATGATCTGGGTTCCCGGCTCCAGGGTGTCATCCTGGATAAAGGTGGCTGTAACCTTCATGCCTCCGACATACGGACGATCCAGAAGATCCACGAACTCGTAGCCATCCGCATGCATGGCATCCTTAAGACGCTCGTTGCATTTCAGGAGCTGCTTATAGCCCTTCACCTCTGGCCCCATATGGTTGAGATTGTTCTGAATCTTGACTATTTCATCCGCCACCCGGAGATAAAACGCATGCTTTGAGGAATCTCCGCCCCGCTGCACAATGGCGGTAACCTCGGAAAGCAGTCCGGAATATTCCGCAGTGCTCTCCAGATCCCGATCCTCCAGAACCGCAATGCGTTCCTCCAGACCGTCCCCGTATTTCATGAGCCCCGAAAGCTCCTCCTGACAGCTGCGCTCCAGAGCGGTAACGCTGTCTTTAAGGGCCTGACTGTCCTTGCCGAGCTCGTCCTTGAGGAGCTGATGATCCCTGCGGGACAGCACATTGCCCTTCCGGACCGCAAGAGACAAAACCACAAGCCAGACAAAAATCAGCCCGAACAGAATCTCCTGCCAGTGCTGGAAAAACATATCACCGATATCCATGTCTCTTATCTCTTTTTCTTCTTCTTTTTCTTCTGACCGTTTCTGCCGTTCATGGCCTTTTTCCGGCGCTTTTTCTTCTTGGAAGCACCGGTGCCGGTGAATCCATAGTCATCATCGTCATCATAGTCATCATAGTCATCATCGTCATCGTAAGGGTCGTCATCATCAATGCCGGAAGATTCCACCATGGAACTCAGCGTGTCAGTCAGATCCTCGAAATTTTTCAGTAACATCAGGAACTTTTGCTGTAACCTGCTGTTAAGGAACGTCAAATTTCTCACAACACGACTGGCAAGCATCAGTGTTATCAGGGACAGACCCTTCACTATTTTCGCTCCGGGAGGTGCCGTCCTGACAGAATTCAGTATTTCACCGAACATATCATATGCTTCGAAAGCTTCACGCATATCTCTCAGTTCTTGGAAAACCCCGGTGTGAGATTCGGAATTTTCCGCAATAAACTCTGCCAAACCTCTCCAGAAACTGAAAAATCTCTTATGCCTGAAAATCAGATCCGATGCGGAAATGACGTTAAGCACGTTTTCCCGATCCTTCTTGCTGAAAGGATCATATGACGGAAAGGCGTCCCTGAGGCCGGCGATAAACTCCGTGGCCTCAAAGGCGATGGCCATATAAATTTCGGAGACATTTAACAAAACCGGAAGACATGATTTTTCGGTAATCTGAGAACGGAGCTCCTTTTTGCTGCGGGATTTCATGGCCTTTCTGAAATCCTTAAGCATATTCTCGGCTTTGGCGCAATCCTCGTCGGAAACCTTGCTCACGGCAAATGTTTCCTTCGATTTCAGCAAACTTTCCCAGGACTTGCTTTCGAAGGCGGCGTCAGAGGATCTTATAAAATACAGTCCGGCAATAAACTTCTCAAAGTCAGTCTGTTCCGCAGGCACGGTATTTGCGGAAGCAGGAGATCCCGCTGCCTGACCGGAGACCGCGGGAGCCTTCTCCGGCATGCTCCAGCGGGCATCGTCCAGTTCCAGCCAGGGCTTCCACTTCAGAAGCTCGGGCTTTTTAAGATTGTCCCGGATCTTTACTCCCTGTTCATGAAGGGCGTTTGCAAACTCGGTGACGTAATGCTGCTTTTTAACGGTCAGAATGGAGGTCATGAGATTCTGAAATTCCGTGCAGCGGGGGCCGTAAAGGGTATAAGCAATCTCAATGGCACTCTGATAGTCCTGCCGGATAACGTGGACAATCATCAGATTCTGCAGATCGACAACATCCCTGCTCTTTTTGACGGCATCCTTCAGAACATCGGCCGCCTCGTCAGTCAGGCCTTCGGAAAGGAGTTTGGCCACGGTTCCGGAAAAGAGCTCGTTGCCGAAAAACCAGAACATCCCGGCATTAAGCCTCTTTTCCGGGGTGGCCACATCCAGAGCGGCCCGCTCCAGATCCTGAACGGTACGGGGGACAGGGCCAAGAAGACTTTCGAAATCAGTTGCAAAGGAGCATGGCTTTCCGACTGATAAAAAGACCCTGAATTTGCCGATATTGGAGCTGGATTCCTTGACACCGGAGTTGGCACAGACTCCCAGCATTCTGAAGGGATTTTTGGCGATGCGGTCAATGATTTTCATAAAATATGCAATAATAAAGTCGATTTCTGCCTTAGTCCGATACAACGAGGCCTTTAAAATAGCCATCCGTTTTTGACAAAAATGATGTCTTTGGACTTTTTGCACTCCACTCATATATGAAGAGGCAATTCAAAAACAAAACTTGCACAGCTGATCAGATGAAAAGCTGCCTTTGCACGAATAAAAAAAACAGATCCCGGGTTCCGAAAACAGCAAACAGGACTTCCGGAGAGGTCCCTGCGCTGCGGCAGCCCTGCCGGTCAGCACCGGCACTTCCGGTACTGCCTCCTCTCCCGGGAAATAATGCCTATTCTCTCAGAGAATAGTTCCCTTCACAGATCCACTTGTAGGTGGTAAGCTCCTGAAGTCCCATAGGGCCCCGGGCATGAAGCTTCTGGGTGGAAATGGCCACCTCGGCACCCAGCCCGAACTGCCCGCCGTCTGAAAACCTGGTGGACGCATTCACATACACGCAGGCGGAATCCACGGCGTTCATAAAGGCCAGCGCATTCTCATAGTCATTGGTAAGTATGGCATCCGAATGCACCGCGCCGTGAGCCCGGAGATGCGCCACTGCAGCGTTCAGATCATCCACCGCGGCGATGTTCACCGCAAGAGACAGCCATTCGGTATCAAAATCTCCGGGCTGCCCTTCACGCACCTTTCCGGGTATCAGATCCTTAAGAAGCTCCCAGGCTCTGCCGTGAGCCACTATCTCCACATCCCGCTCCGCCAGGTAACGCCCCAGCCGGGGGATGAAGGAATCCTGAATATCGCAATGCACCAGGACCGTATCCACGGCATTGCAGGCACTGGGTCTCTGGATCTTGGAGTTCCCGATAAGCGGCAGGGACTTTTCCGGATCCGCGGAGGCATCCACAAAGATATGTCCGATGCCAAAGCCGCCGATAATAACCGGAACCGTGCTTTCCCGGCGGCAGAGCTCCTGCAGCTTCTGTCCGCCCCGGGGAATAATCATGTCCACATAGCGATCCAGCTTAAGAAGCTCTGTCACATATTCGCGATTCGGATCCGAAATGTACTGCACCGCATCCTCCGGAAAACCGGCCTCCTTAAGAGCCTTTCTGATAACCGTCACCAGAACCGTATTGCTGCGGAGAGTCTCCTTGCCGCCCCGGAGAATACAGGCATTGCCGGTTTTGACGGAGAGCGAGGTGATATCCACGGTCACGTTGGGACGGGCTTCATAGATAACCCCGAGAACTCCCAGCGGGACTCTTCTTTTCCGGAGCCGGAGGCCGTTGGGCAGCACTCTGCTGTCAAACTCCTCGCCCACCGGATCCTGAAGTCCGGCCACATTGCCGATATCCGCAATAATCCCCGAAAGCCGCTTTTCGTTAAGGGTGAGACGGTCCAGAAGCGCCGCCCCGATCCCCTTGGTCCGGGCCTCGGCCAGATCCTCTTCATTCGCCTTCAGGATCTCCGGAACGGCATTTTCCAGTTCCTTCCTGATGGACTCAAGAGCCCGGTTGCGATCCCGGGTCAGAAAACCGGCCATAACATGAGAAGCCTCTTTGGCACGGCACCCCATTTCTTCAATTGAAATCATAATAATTCCTCAAATCATAAGCATCTGTTCATAAACGGGCACTGCAGCAAAAATAATGCCGGCGGCATTTCTCCATGACAGATCCTGAGTCATCCGTCTCGTGTTCTAAAAAGGTCCAAAACTCTCGCCGCGCTCCCCTGACACCAAAAACTCCGGATGCCGGCATCCCGAATCAGGGCAGGATCCTTAATCCCGGCTCAGCCGGTAATTACCATATCATCGCGATGCACGGCGACCGATCCGTTTTCGTATCCCAGAATTCCCTCGATTTCGTCAGAACCGTGCCTCTTAATCCGATCCAGGGCACTGCTGTCGTATCTTGAAAAGCCCCGGGCAATCTCCCGGCCGTCGGGAGCGGCAATAATCACATCCGCCCCTCTCATGAAATTCCCGCTCACCGCTGTGATCCCGCTGGGCAGAAGGCTGGCACCCCGGTTCCGGAGCGCATTCTCGGCACCGGCATCCACCGTAATCATCCCCTCCGGCTTCTGCCCCGCCAGGATCCAGGCCTTGCGGGCCTCCAGCGGCGTGGTCTCCGGGGCAAATCTGGTGCAGTCCCCCCGGCCGGCCACCAGATCCGGAATCAGAGCCGGGTTATCTCCGGAGGCAATAATAACCTCAATACCGCTCCGCGTGGCGATTTCCGCGGCCTGAAGCTTGGTGCTCATGCCTCCGGTGCCCAGGCCGCTGACGCTGTCTCCGGCCAGAGCATGAATTTCGGGAGTAATCTTCGTGATCTCACGAATCAGCCGGGCATCCGGACAGGAACGGGGATCGGCGGTATAAAGTCCCTTCTGATCCGTGAGCAGAATAAGCACATCCGCATCCGCCAGCACTGCCACCCTGGCGGAAAGATTGTCGTTATCCCCGAACTTGATCTCCCGGGTGGCCACGGCATCGTTCTCATTCACAATCGGCACGATATGCTGTCCCACAATGGCCTCCAGGGCATCCCGGGCATTCAGGAAACGTTCCCGCTCCTCAAGATCCGCCTGGGTCAGCAGAATCTGTCCCACGCTGATACGGTAAATGGCAAAAAGCTGCTGCCACCGCATCATGAGACTGGTCTGCCCCACACTGGCCAGCATCTGCTTGTGAGCCACCGTGCGGGGAACATCGGGAAATCCCAGAGCCTCTCGGCCGGCGGCTATGGCGCCGGAGCTGACCACCAGCACCTGATGCCCCGCGTCCCGGAGCGCCTTTACCGCCCGAACCAGCTCAATCATGCGGGAGGAATCCAGATATCGGGTTCCCGAGGTAAGCATGGAGGTTCCCAGCTTAATCACCACTGTTTTAGATTTTGTTGCCATAATCCTGAAATCTCTCAAAAATCGTCAGTATCCGTCTTCGGACGTTTTTCGTCCGTGTCACCGGTTCCCTTCTGTTCGCAGTAACTCCGGACTGACCCCATCCCCGGTACCGGCAGCCGGGAATCCCGGCCGCATCTTATTCGGACGAGTCCCGGGATCTGAACTAAAGAAGATGCTTTTTAAAGAATTCCGCCGAGTGAAGCACAACCTGCTCAAAAATCTGAATGCTGCTGTCCCCGGAAAGATCCCGGACTTCGCTGTCGGAACTGATGCCGGCAACCAGTTTTGTGTCGGCCTTTGAATTATAGAAATCCTGCTTTGACCCCAGCACCAGCATCCTGACTTTGGTACTGAAGCCGGACAGAATCCCCTGCTTTCTGACGGAATAGGCCTGCAAAAGCGGAATAATGTTGTCCCACAGCGAGGAATCCCCGTTTACCCGGTTGGCAATAAGATCCCGCTGCATGGGAGGCGCCTTGGACAGCACCTTGCTCATCAGGAATTCGTCCACCAGCGGAGAAACCATGCAGACGGCCCTGATCCGGGATCCTCCTGCCAGCATAAGCTGGATGGCCGCGATGCAACCCATGCGCTGGGCCAGAAGTCCGATTTTATTATGATCCAGGTACAGCACATGCTCCAGAATATAGTCCAGAGCCGCCTCGTGCACCTTGCCGAGATGGGGACTGAACTTCACCTTCCCGGACAGCCCGACACCCGGAAGATCCACTGCCACCATGGCTATGCCGTTAGGCCGGAGATGCTCCTGATAATAACGCAGGTATTCCGTGCACAGGTTCTGATAGTTACTGAACACCATAACCGCGGGAAGTACGGAGTTCCTGTCCGGAGTGTGAATAAAGGCGGTGGCCTCCGCATCCTTGACCCGGAATTTAATTTCCTCATAATCTCCGTCGGCATACTGCGCCGCCCGGCGATAAAACCGGTAATGCTGTAAAAGGGCCTGCTGCGCAAGATCGTCATTAACCATATAAGGATACGAAGCCAGCAGGAAATAGAGCTCCGCGAGCCGGAAGCTTTTGAAGGCCCCGGCCCGATCCTCCCGCTTCACGGCATCTTCCGCGATCCCGGCATGTCTGGTGCCCAGCATGGAAAATTCGTAAATCCAGTTCCCCGGCCCGTACTCGTATACCGTATCCAGGGCATGGGGCCGGGTTCTCCGGTTTTTGGAGGCGGCAATGCGGGAAAGCGCGGCATTCACCTCGATAAGATCGAACCCCAGCCAGCCCAGGTAAGGAAGGTGTATGTCCCGATACCAGTAGTTCTCGGTAATCGCCGGATCCTCGGGAACGGAATTCGCCACAAAGGAGGTTTCCTTGGATTTTCTGGCGGGCTTGAACAGCACCTCGCTCAGGTTCTGATCCTTTTCCAGTAATTCAGAAGTCATTGAATCTCTCCTCAAATTGTCAGGGAAACCCGAACTCAGTACTCGCCCCGGCATGACACGGCAGGTCGCACGGCGAATGAGCTTACGGAGCGGAAATTCGGACAGGAAAGATCCGGACTCCCGAACCATGTCACGGCATTATAACCCATGCGGCAGTGAAAACCCACGGTTTTAACCGGAGACAGTGCCCTGTCCGCCATGGCTGCCGCCCCCTGCATCCCCGCAGAAACCGGCCCGAAAATAAACGCAATCTCTGTCACAAAAACATCCTGAGGTGTATAATTGGGGAAGGAATCCGGAATGCCATCCCGCATTTACCGGCAGGAACGCCGCCCCGAAAACCGGCTCCCGGGAAAAATGCGGCAGAAACGGCAGGCACTTCGGAAATTATCCTGCGGATGTCCGGCGGATTGTCTTTACGATATTTGACGAACTGTCTTTCTGATCTTTGACGAAGGTCGGATTTTTCTTTTAAAGACCGCCTTATTTTATCCGCTAAATATACAGACAGACAAGGACACGGAATTTGCCGGAGGAGGAACTGAAAATGGATACCGGAAACAAAGAAAACCTGAACGAAAAGAAGATTGTTCTCCCGACCGCCGAGAAGAAGGTTCACAGTCAGGCTCCGATGGTGTACAGATCCCCCTGCTGCTGCACCAGAAACCGGGTACACAGCCTGTTTCTCCTGGATGCCGGTGACGAGAAAATTCTCAGAGTTTTCTACGCGCATTCCGCCGTGTTCAACATCGGATCCCGCTGACGGAACACGATGAAAAGTGCCGGAACGGCATGACGTTTTTCCCTGCGAAGGAACGCTCTGGCGTTCCTTTTTCGTTTCGCGGTTCCGGATCTCCGCCTCTTCATACCGGAACTCGCCCCGCAAAAATCACCCCGGAATTCCGAATTCTTGAAGCCGATCCGGTTTCGGGCAATTCCCGCCCCCGGATTTCCCGAAAATGAGAACCTTATTTGTCAGCGGCGCTCTAAACGAATATACTGCCCCGTTGCATGAGGAGCCCTGTGGTCATCCTGATACAACCTTCAGAAACAGCTTCGGTGTTATTCGGTCATGGAAAACGATATCTCAAATCTTGAACCCCGCTCCGTATGGCGTTTATTCAGCCGCTTCTGCCAGATACCCCGTACCTCGGGAAACGAAAGCGGCATCGGGGACCTTCTTTTAAAAATTGCGCAGGAATACGGGCTTGACGCCGTCAGAACCCCGGCCGGGAATGTTATTCTGTCCTGTGCCGGATCTCCCGGCCTCCAAAGCCGCCCCCGGGTGTTTTTTCAGGCGCATATGGACATGGTGGGAGTAAAGGAATCCGGATCGGATTTCGATTTTTCCCGGGATGCCATAAAAACCGTGGTTACCGGGGACGGCTTTGTCACGGCTGACGGCACCACCCTTGGTGCGGACGACGGCATCGGAATGGCACTGGCGCTTGCCGTCATGACAGATCCCGAAATCCGGCACCCGCCGCTCTCCGCCGTGTTCACCGTTTCCGAGGAAACCGACATGCGGGGAGCCCGGGAGCTCTTACCGGAGGACATCCCCGGCCGGACCGCCATCAATATCGATTCCGAGGACATCGGCGAAATCTGCATCGGCTGTGCCGGCGGCATTTCCATGAATATAGAATACATTCCGGAAATCTCCGAAGTACCCCCGGACTACGGCACCATTGCCATTGCCATCAAAAACGGCAAGGGAGGGCACAGCGGCATGGAGGTGGATAACGGCAGCGTCAACGCCGCCACAGCTCTCCTGACGCTCATCTGCTCCCTGGCCAACGAAGATATCAAGGTCTGTCTCAGCGCTTTGGATTCCGGCACGGTCCGGAACGCCATTCCGGGATACGGCATGGCGGAAATCGCCCTGCCGGAAGCGCTGATTGAAAAGGCACTGGATTCCCTGGAGGACATGTCCGGCAGACTTTCCGAAAAGTACCGGGATACCGACCCGGATATTTCCGTCACTGTCGACCGGGTGCCCAACAAAAACATCATGCTGACAGCCCGGGACACCTCCAGCATCATCAAGCTCCGGGGCCTTAACACCGGAGTTCTGGAAAGAACTCCCGACGGGCAGCCTTTGACCTCCTGCAATCTGGGCAGACTGGTCATTGACGGCGGCAGGGTGCAGGCCTGCATTCTGGGACGCCATGCCACGGAGACCGGAAAGGAGCTTCTCCTGTCCCGGATCAGAAAAACGGTTTCCGAGGCCTCCGCCCGGATCACTGCCGAAGAGTGCTACCCTGAGTGGGAGCCGGATTCCGGGAGTCCCCTGGCCCGGATCATGACCGCCACCTACCGCGATCTTGCAGGAAAGGAGCCCCGGATAACGGTAATCCATGCCGGACTGGAATGCGGACTCCTGAAAAATCTCCGGCCGGAACTGGACATAGTTTCCGTGGGACCCGATGTCTTCGGGGCTCATACCCCGGAGGAACGGGTGGGGATCGCTTCCGTGAAAACCTGCTACGACTGGATTCTGAAAACACTGGAGAAGCTCTCCGAAGGGAAGGAAATCCCGGCTGAAGACACTCCTGCCGCATAAAAACCCGCCCCGCCGAAACGCCCCCAAAATGCCAAACCCCGGATTTCCCGGGGTTTCTCATTTATGATTTCCGGTTTTCAGGATGAAAGCCGGAGGGACTGCGGGACACAAAGCCCGACGGCAACGCTACTTCTTTCCCTTTTTCCCGGCAGGCTTTTTGGGATAGAGCACAAAGCGTTCGGAGCCCCAGAGATCATTATCGAAGGTTGTCCTGTCAAACACCGTGAACACCAGTCTTCCGGCAGTGCGGGCGGTAAGCTGCCTGCTTTCGGAATATGCCTGATCCTCGTTGCCGGCGGGGTACATGTAGTACCACTTTTCATGGAATTTTCCCTTGCCCTTGAGATACCCCACCCCCTTGTTCCAGGGGCCGCCGCCGGGGATCATTTTGTATTTCTCCCCGTCGATGGTCAGGGTGCTGAGGTCATGGGTTATGGATGCCGTGGCCCGGCCGTCGGCACTCCCCCAGTCACGATGCAGGATCTCGAACACAAAATTGCCGTGCGGCGCGAAGAAACGCACCTCGTTTTTGGCAATGACATTGGACACCGTGCTTTCCGTATCCACCCGGGCTGCGGAATACACCGCCGAGGTGCAATGCCCGTCTTCCCTGGTAACCATCGTGATTTTTCTGAAGGGATTGAAATCCCGGAGCCGGTCGTTGCAGAAATTGTCGTTTTTGCAGCCATCCGGGCTTTGGAATTCCGGAGCATCGGTTTCCAGAAGATTATAGCTGTCTCCCGTGGCGAAGACCATTACCAGGCGTCCCGTGGGTTTTGCCTCGCGATCCGGGGTAATGTTGTAAACCGGAGCCGCCGCCCAGGATCCCTGAACCAGGTAGTAGAATTTCATGGGCTCCCCGTTCCAGGTAATGGCGTTGTAGATCCAGTTTACCAGAGGAAAGGAACGGGTTGGCATGTCAGAATTTCTGCTGACATAGGAGGTATCCTGAGTGGTCAGTTTAAGAGCCTCCGGGATGTCCTGCACGTAAATGCGCTTCCGGTTATTATGGATGACATAGTAGTCGATGACTGCCTGAATCTCCGGATCCCGGGGACAGAATCCGGCATAGAGATCCGCGGCCTTTCCCTCGGGAACCTGTGCCCGGAAATCCGCCGTTATTGCGCTGAACAGGTCCGCTTCCTCGCCATGGGCGGCGCCGCCCAGGATCAGTCCCAAAAACACCCCGGAGGCCGGAAGAGTCTTCTTCAGGAAATTAAAAAACACTGATTTCATCTGAACCTCCTCAATTCTGCCTTTCCAAAGGGTAGCGTTCGCAATTGCCGTTGCCGCTTCTCACAAAAAGCAGCATTCTCTCCGTGGGCCGAATGCACTGATCCTCCATGACACACCCTAAATTCTCCGAATCCCGGTTGGCCCGTTCGTAATCTCCGGCCGGTACCGCCAGAATCTCAGTGTCCCCGTTACGGAACACCAGATTGTGCTTAAGGGAATACGGGATTTCGAATTTCTGTCCTTTAAAAGTCAGGAGCGCAAAATTCCCGGTGTCCTCATAGCTCTCGTCGCCGGATCCCCGGGTTACCTTCCGTTCCTCGAATGAAAGCGCCATGTCTCCGGCTTCGTTCCGGTAGGAGTTTTGGAAAAGCTCCGGCTGTTCCAGCGTGAATCCTTCGGTGAAAAGCCGGATCTCGGCATTGAACCTCGGAGCGAACGGACAAAAGTTAAGAGTGTACTTTTCCGCCAGCACAATCTCTCCCGGATCGCACTTGGCGGCACCCCTGTCTTTGGAGAAAACGTGAACAAACGGCACCGGACGACATAATCCGGGATATTTGCAGTACTCTTCTCCGGGTTCGGCCGGGGCCAGAATCAGATATTCCTTACCGGCATCACGGAACACGGGGGCACTGTGGAAGGAACCGGGATCCCGTTCAAGACTGAGCTTCTTCCCCTCAAAAACGAAATCATAGCTGCCGCCGGCCACGGTATCTCCCGGAATCATCTCCAGCCGGGAATAGGCATGATCCCGGAAATTTTCATAGGTACCGTTATTGAACATCCAGAAGCTGTTCTGGGCCAGCATGTTAATCAGGGCATCCTGCTCCGGATCGCCGCAGAACTGAAGCTTAGGCACCTTAAGGCCGCCGCAGCCGGGGCCGTTAACGGAAAAAATCCCCTGTTCGGTAAAGCTGATGCCAACCATCTCGCTGTCACTGACATAGGCCCCGATTCCCATGACCTGATAGTTACCGTAACTAACCTCGAAGGCCTCCCCGGAGCTTTGGGAATCAAGACTGGTCTTCAGGGAGGAAACCAGCCCTTCGCTCCCGATAATCTCCGCAAGCGTATACTTTTTCAAAGCCTCCGCATTCTGATAAACCTCAAGCCGGTCATTTATGCAAAGAGAAACCGGATAGCGGAATGCCGTAAGCAGAAGATCCCGATCATTCTTGTTAACCGCTGTTTTAATGATGCCGAAAATATCCCGTTCCTGAGCTTCCTGCTCCGGGGCGGCATCTTCCGCGCCGGCGCTGACTCCGGGGAACCCTGAGGCCAGAGCCGCCAGGCCGAACACTGCCGGCAGTGCTGATTTCATGTATTTCATCTTATCATCCGTAATCCTGAAAAACCGATCTTCCGGCTATTCGGGTTTCCCCGGGCATCTCCGGAAAACGTCCCCGTATTTTACCGCAATTTCTGAAAAAGAACCCCGGGCCGGAAGAGATCCCCCCCCCGGAATGAGACTCCCGGAATAAAAACAGCACAATGACGGCGGGAATCCTTAAAGGCAGAACACCGGATCTGCTAGAATCAGAAGGAAACAACTTCTGAAACTGGCAGGCCTTATCATGAAATGCAACTTCTGCGGCAAGGACATCCCCGACGACTCCCGAAACTGTCCCTATTGCAAAATCTATATCTCCCGCACCTTCCGGGATCCGCTTCCGAAGAAAGATGAAACACCATTAACAGGATCTTCGACGGGATCTTCAACAGGATCTTCCGCTCCTGAGAAAGGCATCCCGGGGATTAAAAACAGCACAGGAACCCGGGACGTCCCGGGGGTTAATCCTGCAAAAACCGCCTCCCCCGCACCGGGAAACGTGTCGCCCCCGAAGGAGCCGGATCCCCGTGCCGCGCCGGAAGCATCAGAAACGCCGCTCGCATCTGTCAGTCCAGAAAAGCCCTCCCGGAACGAAAATGCTTCTCCGGGGGCCGGCACGCAGGATCCGCACCCGAAAGAAAAACCTCCGGTAAGCCTGACAAAGCCGGCCCGGGACAACAGTTCCGGTTCCGGCCCCGGGCCGGCCTTCTGCACCTCCTGCGGGAGCCCCCTGACTCCGGGAGCGTCATTCTGTAATGTCTGCGGCGCCAGCCTGTCCGGGACAGACTCCCGAGGCGGAAGTTCCTCAGCTTACGGCAATCAAGGCATGCCGGATTACTCTCCTTACGGAAACAGCGGCGCCTCTCCTGACAAAATCAGCACTCCGGAGATAAACTTAAGAGAACTCAGGGAGGTGAACACCCGGATGAGTTCCATGGCAAAGCTGGTGGCGGCGGAAATTATCCTGAACCTTGCCTCGGTAATTCTTGCATTCTGCTCATTGATTGCTCTCATCCTGTATTTTGTGATCCTGAAGAAATCTTTTCCGCTGGCTCGGGACGCGGAAAAGATGTTTGCCGTGGGCGGAACCCCCTGGCGGATCTGGGCTGACAGCTGCCGGAAGGCCGCCACCCGCCTGAAAACCCTGGGCTGGCTTCTGGCGATGATTTTTATCGATCTTGCAGTCATGGTAATCGCGGCAGCACTTGATTATGAGAACAGAGCACCGCACTCCGACATCTTTAATATCTTTATAGCAATTGCCATGATGCTGTTCATGATGCTCATGCTGGCAAACCTGATTCTGCAAATCATCGCCACGGTAAGTTTTTTCAGTATAAAGGCAAAGCTTAGGGAGCTTGAGAGCTGAGTCCCCCGGATTCCGCGGAAGAAAATCCTCAGACGTTAAAAAACCGCAGTCCGTATGAACCGCGGTTTTCTTTTTATCAAGACAGCTCCGGAAGCTGCCATTAGGTATCTCCCTTCCGTATGAACGGCATTACAGTCTCAGGGATCTCTCGCCTCTGGAAATGCCGCAGACACCGGATCTGACCACCTCGATAATCTCGGTGACCTTGGTTACTGCCTCCAGGAAGTGATCCAGATCCTCGCTGGAGCCGATGATTTCAACGGTGTAGAGGGTGGGAGTAAGATCCACAATCTGCCCGTGGAAAATGTCGGACATGGTCTTGATCTCGTTTCTGAGATCCCGGGTGGCCGCTTCAATCTTGACCAGCATGATCTCGCGTTCCACATGGCTGGAATCGCAAAGATCAGTAACCTTGAGAACATTGATCAGCTTGTGAAGCTGCTTGGTAATCTGCTCAACCTCCTGCTCGTCACAGAAAGTGGTGATGGTCATTCTGGAGAGAGTGGCATCCTCGGTGGGAGCTACGGTAAGAGATTCAATATTGAACCCCCTCTGGGAAAACAGCCCGACCACCCGGCTGAGAGCACCTGTTTCATTCTCCAGGAGCACTGAAATTAAATGACGCATTACACACGCTCCTCTTCTTCTCTGTTGATACGCATATCGCCCATGCTGCCGCCGCCGATCTGCATCGGATACACCCGGGAATCCGGATCCACACAGACGTCGATGACCACCGTTTTGTCCTTTATCGCCAGAGACTGCTTCAGAACGTCATCCAGCTCCTCGGGCCTGCTGACTCTTAAACCGACCTGACCGTAGCACTCCGCCAGCTTCACGAAGTCCGGAGCGGCATCCATGAAGGTTTCGGTCTGCCGGCCGTTGTAGAACATCATCTGCCACTGTTTCACCATGCCCAGGGACACATTGTTGAGAATCACAATCTTCACCGGGAGGCCGTACTGCAGACAGGTAGCCAGCTCCTGCAGGTTCATCTGGAAGGACCCGTCGCCGGTAATGCATACCACCTCGGAATCCGGGCTGGCTATCTTGGCGCCGATGGCTGCCGGGAACCCGTAGCCCATGGTGCCGAGGCCGCCGGAGGAAAGGAACTTTCTCGGTTCGTCAAACTTGTAGTAGAGCGCGGTAAACATCTGATGCTGTCCCACGTCGGTAACCACAATGGCCTTGCCGTCGGTAACCCGGTAGATGTCCTCAATAACCTTCGCCGGATGCAGAAGCCCCGGAGTGCCGTCGCCCGCACAGGACACCGGATGCCGGGTCTTCATGGCCTCGATCTCGGTCCACCAGGCGTCCAGACGGGAATTGTCAATGGCGAGATTCATTTCCTTAATGGTATCGTTCATCTGATCCAGCACCGTTCCGATATCGGCAACGATGGGGATGTCCACCTTAATCCTCTTGGCAATTGATGACGGGTCGATGTCAACATGAACGATCCGTGCGTTCGGACAGTATTTGGCAACGTTGTTGGTGGATCTGTCAGAAAATCTGGCTCCGAGCGCGATAATGAGGTCGCTCTCGTGCATGGCGGTATTGGCAGCGTAAGTACCGTGCATGCCCACCATGCCCAGGAACTGGGGATCACTGCCGGGGAAGGCGCCGAGGCCCATCAGGGTAGAGGTTACCGGCAGGCGGTACTTCCTGGCAAATTCGGTAAGTCTGGCACAGGCTCCGGGTGAGGCAATAACGCCGCCGCCGATATGAACAACCGGCTTTCTGGCCTCGGCCAGCAGGTTCAGGGATCTTCTGATCTGCCCCTTGTGCCCGAATCTGGTGGGATTGTAGGAGCGCATGGAGATCTCGCTGAGCGGCTGCGGCTCGTAGGGGAACTTCATTTTGGGATTCTGACAATCCTTGGGGATATCAACCACTACCGGGCCCGGACGTCCGGTGGAAGCGATATGGAACGCTTTTCTGATAAATACCGGAATATCCTCGGCCTTCTTGCAGATGTAGCTGTGCTTGACAATGGGACGGGAGATGCCGACCATGTCAACCTCCTGAAAGGCATCCTGTCCGATGAGGAAGGTGGCAACCTGACCGGTGATGATAACCATGGGAACCGAATCCATGTAGGCCGTGGCAATGCCGGTGATGGTATTGGTGGCTCCGGGGCCCGAAGTAACAAGACAGCACCCTACCTTCCCGGTGGTACGGGCATAGCCGTCGGCGGCATGAGCTGCCGACTGTTCGTGTCTTACCAGAATATGGTGAATCTTACGAGAATCCTTTAAGGCATCATAAATGTCGAGAACGGCTCCGCCCGGATAGCCAAAAAGCCTGTCAACCCCCAGATCCTCCAGGGTGCGAACAACCATCTCTGCGCCTGATAACATTTCCATAAGGAAAGCCTCCGCTGGGTTTAAAAAAATACAAATAAGTAAAGGAGCCTGCCGAAAAGCGGGTTCAGTCCGGTAAGACCTCCCCTGCTTTTCCGGGATATCGCATAAATCCCAGGCAGACTCCCGGAAACAGCGCACCTGATAAAAAGCACCTTTCATAAGTCGAATCGTACTTAAGAAATCTGCCTTTCTGCCCCCGTATGTTAGAGGCAAGCGGCTGTCCCAAGCTTTGCAAAAAGCCTGAGCTGATTATAGCACCAAAGAAAAAGGCAGGGTAAACACTCTCAGGGAAAAAAAGTGAGATCCGGCATATCGCCTCATGCATCAGGAAAACCGTGATGTAAACTCCGGGAAAGAACGAAAACGTAACGCATCAGGACACGCCCTGCCCCCGGAAGGAGGCGGAGATCCGCCATGCGTCCCGAAACTGCCGCCCGCTCCGCTGTCTCGCCATCCGGTTCCCGGCATGCGGATCTGAATTTTGGTTATGATGAAATGTTTTCCAGCATAAAGAGAATCCTGACATTCACCTCCCGGGAGGCTCTTGTCAGCGACATCAAAGAAGCTCTTGAAAACAGCCCTGAAGACGACGGCAATTATGACGAGGATTACTGCTGCAGAAATAAGCCGTCATACCTTCTTATCAGCGGCAATGACTATTTTCGGACACTTTACCCGGGCACATCATGATTCCGCAGGATGAATACGTGATTCCGGACATGAAATATCAGCGTGCCTACTACCTCCTCTTCGGGCAGGATCCCGAATACGGATGTGTGCACGAACATGCGGAAATCAATCCCAGATTTTACGGGGACAGGATCATCTTTCTTGACATTGACGGGGTGCTCAACGATGATGTCTATGACGGACACGGCAACCATGAATACTTCAATGAAAAGATGGTAAAGGAGCTGTCCCGTCTTATCCGCAGGACCAAAGCCAGGGTTGTCCTCAGCAGTTCCTGGCGCAGAGCCTTTATCAGCCATATCCGCTACGGCACCGGCAGTAACGAGGAAATTTTTGACAGGTTCCTGGAGTTCCTCGAAAGAGAGAAGATCCGCATTGACGGCATGACTCCCGACGCCGGCATGCAGGGCAGTATGGCCAGGCCGCTGGAGATCAGAACCTGGCTCAGCCGGTATCCTGAAATTGAATCCTTTGTAATCCTGGATGATGACACCTTCTGGAACTGGGGCTATCTCCGGCAGAATGTGGTGACCACCATAACCAGGATTCCGGACGAGGAAACATCCGAATCTGAAAAGAAAAAAGCATATCCGCGGGAAACCCGGGACGGCCTGACCAGGGAACTGGCCGACAAGGCCGCTCAGATACTCTTCCGGAAAAACGATGCCTGCATTATGAGAAAGGACTGATGCCGGCGCGGATCTCCCCGAAGAAGCATTGCGGCATTCCGTCCGTGAGTCCGGCGCCAAAAGCCGTTTTCTGCCTGCCGCCGCAAGGTCAGCATATACCGGCTATTTTTGTTTTCTCCGGAATGCGGATGCGGCAATGCGCTTCAGCAGTTTTCGGAAACTGCCGGTTTTTGAAGTGTCTTCCGGTTCCCGATTGTCATGCTGATGCTTATGAATCGTCTCATTTATAAGCTCGGCCAGAGCCTGATTGCACTCCGGAAAACAGGCGGAAATCAGGTATTGATGAGATGGAAATACACCGGGGACGGTCCTTCCTGTGAAAAAGCGGCAGGGCATCCGCCTTTACCGCATAGTAAAGGCCTGTCACATTAACGGCATTAACCGCAGTTATGAATACGGTTCCCAAAACTGGCTCTGACGCTGACTTTAAAAACTGCCTCCGGTTTTTCATGGCACCATTCCTGACAGGCAAAAATTCTGCGGTTTCCCGACACAGGCAGACTCAATGAAGCCGCTTTACAGAACCTTAATCTGTTCCCAGTAACCGGAATCAGGTGACCTGCAGTATTTAACCAAATCGTTACCCTGGGTCTCCACTGTTTTGCAGCTCTGCCCCAGAGCATTGACATACTCCTCAAGAAGAGAACAGCTCTTAAGGTTTACACAATCAAGATCGGTTATGGAATTTTGGATGTCCACAGCCGCCCCCGGGTTATTGCCGGAAGCGACTCTCGCTGATGAATTGCACCCGCACAAACTCAGCAACAATAACAGACTTATAAAAAAGGTTTTCTTAATCATAACAGTAACCAATCTACCACAACAAACAATACCTAAAGATATCCCCGGCACTTACGAACCTCATACTTAATTATTACCTGGTACCGTGAAAACTGCCCCCGAAGGACTTCCTTGCCAGAAAATCCTTCAGCATGGACAGCCTGCCTGCTTTGTCAGAACAATCAGGAATCCCACCGTAAAGATTGAAGAAATTTTGCAGCATTCCGTCTGTGAATCTGGCACAAATGGGGGTTTTCCTGCCTGCAGCCGTGCATGTCAAAGCATTTGCCGGTTAATTATCCCCGAGTCTGTTTTTATTTTCCCAGGAAACTGCAAACACGCTTCAGCAGTTTGCTGAAACTGCCTTTTTTTGTACCGCATTCCGCGACCCCGGTATGAGTATCCTGATTATTATGCTCACGCTGATACTTATGAATCGTCTCATTTATAAGCTCGGCCAGAGCCTGATTGCACTCGGGGGAATAGGCATTGGGAAGCTGGAAATATACCGGCCGGTCCTTCCTGTAAAAAAGCGGCAGCGCATCGAGCTTTACCACAGGATCCGGCATTCCGTCATAATTAATCCAGTGCATAAGCTGCGGTTCCTTGGGAAGAATCTTATTGGGCAGCAGCAGTACCACAATATCATTCTCAGTAAACACC
>CACYPY010000053.1 GCA_902776415.1 uncultured Ruminobacter sp. | reverse complement strand
TTCCGAAAAAAAGAGATAGGTATTGCCGAAACTGGTATGTATACGCAGATTCTCATTCTGAAATGCAGTTCCCTTCAGTCTTTCATCAGACGGAGTTCAGTGAAGGAGTCCTGACTCAGATCAAAGTAAACCAGACCTCTGGAAGGAGAGTTAAAAATCCCCTTCATGTTGTCATTCTCATCGATCCACAGCACCTTGCCCAGGCGTTCAACCACCTCCTGCTTCGTATGATTGCCGAAGTGGTTCCCGTCCTTGTTTTTCCTGTAGGTGTTATTCACCAGTGCGGCACTTCCGGAAACAATTACGTTGTCCTTGTCCCGGACGATGTTACGGTATCTGATTCTCATGGCACTACCTTACTTACTCCTGCTGTTGTATGCCTAATGGATATACATTATCTAGTATAGAATTCATATTTGTAAAGAAAAAAATTATAAAAAATTGGAGAGAGTCTTGATTTTTAGGGAGTGATAGAAGTACTATCAAGAATAGTGGACTAGCACTTGGTGGTGTGTGTCCATTTTTGAATCGATCTTAGGGTAATTTCCTCCCCGAACCGGCTTACTGCTGAATAATTCCGGTAAATCCCATAAAGGCCATGGACAGAAGACCGGCGGTAATCAGGGCGATGGCACTGCCGCGGAAGGGGGCCGGGGTGTTGGCATTGTTTATTCTTTCCCGCATGGCCGCAAAGATCGTCAGAACCAGGGTAAAGCCGGCTCCGGCACCGAGACTGTATACCAGCACCTCCAGGAGACTGTGCCCCAGATTTACGTTAAGGAGAGCCAGTCCCAGCACAATGCAGTTGGTGGTGATCAGGGGCAGGTAGATTCCCAGAAGCCGGAACAGCTCCGGGCTGATATGCTTTACCATAAGCTCGGTAAACTGCACCACGGCGGCAATCATCACGATATCGGTAATGATGCGGAGCTCGGTTACCTCCAGCGGCACCAGCACCAGTTTTTCTATAACAAAGCAGGCCAGGGAGGTCATTACCAGCACAAAGGTGGTGGCAATGCCCATTCCGGTGGCGGAGGACAGCTGCTTGGACACGCCGATAAAAGGACAGATTCCCAGAAAGCGCACCAGGACAAAGTTGTTGACTATGGCGGCACTCAGGAACAGAAGCACATAGGACATGAAATTTTCCTCAAATTTGAGCAGGGGCATTATATCTCAAACTGGAGTGAAATCCCAATGACCGGAGTGCCGGTCCGGTTTTTCAGGGATACGTTCCGGGCCGTTCTCCCTGCGCTTTTGAAGCGGTTCGGGAATTTTTGTCAGTTTTCCGGGAAACGGGAATTAAGGAACAGGATGCGCGGAAAGGCATTTTCCGTGCCGAATTCCCGATCCGTATCCTGAAAATACCGGATTCCGGTGAAGCGGCCCAGGGCCGGAGAGGCCTTCTGCAGGATATTGAGAATCGGACAGTTCAGAATTCCCTGAAGCACGGTGCTGATGATGCCGCTGTGGGTAACCGCGAGAATGTGCCGGCTTTCCCTGAGGGCATGCTCGGCTTTCAGAACCTCTTCGAGAAAGCTTTGGACTCTTTTTTTCAGATCACCGGCGTTTTCGCCGCCGGGAAAGGCGACGTTTTCCCCCCGGTTAAGAGCGGCCAGAATTTCCTTTTCCTCTTCCGAGAACTCTGAAAAGGGCTTTCCGTCAATGGATCCGAAACGGAGCTCTCTCAGATCCGGCGCTACGGTGATGTTTTCGGAAAGTCCGGTAGCCGCCAGGGTTTCCCGGCAGCGCTTCATGGGGGATACAAAAATCTTTGCGAAGGAATCGGCAGGGATCTTCGGAGTGTTTTCCAGAGCTTCTCTGACACAGCCGATATCCGTGCCAGAGCCGTAGAAGGCCCGGGGGCCGTCAATCGGACAGTGGCGCAAAAAAATAATGTCCGTTTCGATATAGTTCACAGGCGCCTCCGCATCAGATCAGCATTTTCATTATAGCAGACAGGAGCGGAAGTCCGGACTTTAAAAAGGCAGCGGAGATCGTAAATCCGGAAAGAAGCGCCAGCACCTGCATGGCTCCAAGACAGTCTCCGGTGAAGCCTCCGATATGTCTCAGCAGGAATTTCCGGAACCAGACGGTCATCAGGATTCCTGCAGCAGTCAGAGTACCCATGAGAACGGGATCCAGAAGCAGCCATCCCGGAAGCATGGCTGTTATTATCAGCACCGCGAAATCGCTTTTGCGCATCCCGGTGGCCAGCGGTTTTGATTTGGACATCTGATCGATCCGGGACTGGTAGGGCATAATGAAGATAAGAGCCCCGGAAATCCCCCGGGACAGGGCGTGAAGCGCCACCAGAAGTGCGGCGGCGGTCAGCCAGGAATCATTCATGACATATGACAGAAGGGCCCATTCCAGGGTGAGTTCAATAAAAAGTCCGGCCCCTCCGAAGGTGCCCAGCCGGGAATCCTTCATGATGGTGATTTTGTTTTCCGGGGTAAAGCCGCCCCCGAAGCCGTCGCACATGTCCGCAAAACCGTCCTCGTGAAAGGAGCCGGTGAGAAGCAGGGATTCCGCCACCAGAATAATGGCGGCAATGTTTTCCGGGAGAAAGAACCAGAGCGGGTACAGAAACGCCGCCAGAATCAATCCGATGACGGTTCCGGCCGCGGCATAATAGCGGGAGGCATGGTTCATAAGCTCGGAGGAGAAGTCGAGTTCGACGGGAACCGGGATCCTGGTGAAAAAGGCCAGGGCCAGCCAGAAGAGATTGATGTTTTCCTTAATTGCGGAAGATAATCCTGCCATTTGCGCTGTCCCATTCTGCCATTCTGCTGAAAAATGCCGCGGCTGCCCTGATAAGAGAATACGAAAGGGCGGCTCCGGTGCCTTCTCCAAGTCTTAATCCCAGCCGGAGCAGCGGGGTTGCCTCCAGATGTTCCAGCATAATCCGGTGCCCGGGTTCGCCGCTTTCGGTGGCGAATATCATCCGCCCCCTGACCTCAGGAGCGATTTTTACGGCCAGAAGGGCTGCGGCGGTGACGATAAAGCCATCGATAACAAGCACCATTCCCTTCCCGCAGGCATATATCATGGTGTACGTCATTTCCGCAATTTCGTAGCCTCCCACAGCCCCGAGAATTTCCTGGGGAGAGGGATTCTTCGGAAGTCTGGCAAGCCCTTTCCGGATCAGTGAGATTTTAAGGGCGAGGGCGGCGTCATCAATGCCGGTGCCGCGGCCGGTGCAGTCTTCCGGTGGCAGCCCGGTGAGGGCAGCCATGATGGCGCTGGCCGAGGTGGTGTTTCCGATGCCCATTTCTCCGAACAGGAGGACGTTGCAGTGCCGGGAGACCGCTTCTTCCGCAATCTCTTTTCCGTATGCCGCGGCTTTTTCAAGTTCATCGTCCGTTATGGCGTTTTCAGTGCCGAGATCCCGGGTTCCGGGGCCCAGGGAACAGTTTCTGACTGTGATGTCTCCTCTGACAATATCCTCAGGATTTCTGATTCCCGAGTTAATGATTTCAAAGGGAATGCCTGATTCATTCAGGAAGGCATTGATTGCCGCGCCGCCTTTTATGAAGGTGTTGATCATTTTTACGGTGAAGTCCCCGGAGACAATGCTTACCGGATGCGCTGCGGCTACCCCGTGGTCTCCGGCAAATATCAGGTGAAGCGGTGCCAGTCGGAGAGTATCGCCGGGTTCCGCCCCGATAATCAGGGCAATCTCAAGAGCCAGATCCTCCAGAAGGCCCAGGGATCCCAGAGGCTTGACCTTCCGGTCTATGGCGTCCTTAAGTTTTCGAATCTGTTCCTCCGGAAAGTATTCCTGAAGTTTCCGATATGAGTTCATGACGATATTTCTCCCGTCTCCCGATTTCATTGTTATTCCGGTACGGCACTGCCGGTCTGAGCCCGGGCCTTGTTCCGTATGGTCCCTAATCTGTCCGGTCTCTGTTTCTGCCCCTGTATTGTAGCGGATTTTTTCCGGTATTCTGAAATCGTCTGAGACATCGTGACAAATCCGGTTTCGGAAACGGAGAAACAGAAATTCAGAAATGAGCCACGGGGCGGGGCCCTAAGGTATTCACCAATCGCGTCATCACGTCAATAATGGTACAATCACGGAATCCGGAAACCTCATTCTCCGGTTAAGCGAAAAATTCAGAGACGACAGATAAGGATTGAAGCATGGCTCATTTTGACTATGAAACCCAGGGAACCTGTGCCAGAGTTATTTCATTTGATATGGATTCCAATCATGTTGTAACCAACGTCAGATTTGCCGGTGGCTGCGACGGCAATCTTAAGATGATCTCCAAATTTGTGGAAGGAATGAAGGCCGAGGATATCGTTGCCAAATGTTCCGGCAATCTCTGCCGCAACAAGGGAACCTCCTGCGCGGATCAGCTGGCCCGGGGTATCAGTCAGGCGCTTCGGGGCTGAGCCCGTCCGGAGTCTTCCGAGGAGGCTCTTTCGTCATGCTCTGACGGGTTCCGGTAATTTTTGCAAAGACACGTTTTTGCAGGATTCCGGAATTCGTTATATCTGATCCGACATCCGAGGTGTCAGACGGACTGGTCTCACTTCCCAGCGGCTTTCTCCCATACCCCCGATTTTCTGGCAGGCGGTTTATTTTTCGGCATACCCAAAACACGGCGAAAAATTACCACCCCGAAAAAAACGGGTTCTGACCATGAGTAAACCCGTTCCGAAGCAAATATTCCACAGGCCGGAGCCACCTCTGGCCTTCATATGTCTTTAGGCACTGCTATTCTGAATTCCCCAGCACTTCTACCATCTTCGAAGTCACGTCATTAAGCTTCTTTACCAACTGCAGAAGTTCCCTGTTTCTGGCTTCGGCCTTATCCATCTCTGACTTTTTCTCATACAGGATGCAGAGTGAGGCCAAAGACTGGCTGAACAATCTTGAGGTTATGGCAGAACACAGGAATCCGTTTTTCTTCCTTGCCAGGCCGTTAATCGAAAGGATGGTTATTGTCCTGAGTGTTACAGGTCAGGTATCAGGGCAGGGCATCGAAGAGTTCTTTGATCTCTGTTTTGGCTACAGTATTTCTTCCAGCACAATTGACAATATCCGGAAAGAGTACAATGAACTTGCCGCAGAATTTCTTGCAGGTGTTGATTTGTCAAAGATCAGGGTAGGTGCCTGTGATGAAATATATTCCAACAATACACCCTGCTTCACAGGGATAAACCTAAAAATGGCTGGTAATAACGAGTGAGGCTCAGCTCCGTTCCGCCGCAGTATGTGCCGAAACTTTTAGTCATACAAATTCGTCGAGCTAAGGTTTTTACATAACTGATGTCTGGCAGTAAAAAGTATTCCCGCTCTCAAAAGATCCGCCCTGAAGCCTTGAATGTCCTGGGAATCGGCAGGATTTCCGTTTTCGAAGCGAACAAAAAAGGAGCCGTAAAGCTCCTTTCATGGAAAGGTTTCCGATCCGGAACCGAGTAAGGTTATCAGACCCAGGTATATTGTCCTGCGGTCAGCCGGTGTCCTTTCCTGTGCTCAGCCTGCGGCCGCTTTTATTTATAGCTTTCAAAAAGCTTTCTGAATGCCGGCATGGAACGGGTTATCATGTCCCCGGAGACGCAGTAGGCAATCCGGACATATCCCGGACATCCGAAATCGTCGCTGGGCACCAGGAGAAGGTCGTACTTCTTGGCTCTTTCGCAGAAGCTTGCGGCATCATCCTCCAGGGCCTTTACAAACAGGTAGAACGCTCCGTCCGGATGCACGCAGGTGTAGCCGATTTCCGTAAGTCCGCCGAAGAGGAGATCCCGGTTTCTGGCATAGACGCTGAGATCCGAGGTCAGGGGAGCGCATCTGGTGATGACATGCTGCCAGAGAGTCGGAGCGCAGATAAAGCCCAGGGATCTTCCGGCACCGCAGATTGCGGCGTACATCTTCTGCCAGTCCGGCATGGTATCCGGTACCAGCACGTAGCCGATGCGTTCGCCCGGCAGGGAAAGCCCCTTGCTGTAGGAGTAGCAGACCAGGGTGTTCGGATAGAAGCAGGCGGTGAAGGGCGTCTTTTTCCCGTCATAGGCAATTTCGCGGTAGGGCTCGTCGGAAATCAGGTACACGGGATGACCGAATTCCCGGCTCTTTTTTTCAAGGAGTTCGGACAGCTTTCTGAGCTCCTCCTCCGGATAGATGACGCCGGAAGGATTGTTGGGTGAGTTCAGAATAATGGCGGCGGTGCTGGCATCAAGACATTTATCCAGCGCCTCGAAGTTGATTCCGAAGGAGGGCAGTGCCGGCGGTACCACGCGGCATTCGGCCCCGCGGGATTCGATGAATACCCGGTATTCCGTAAAATAGGGAGCCAGCACCAGAACGTTCTGGCTGTGGCTGTCAATCACTGCCCGGAGACAGATGGTAAGAGAAGCGGCTGCTCCGCAGGTGAGATACAGGTTGTTACCGGTGTAGGAGGTGCCGTAGCGGCTGTTGAGATCGTCGGCAATGGCCTTGCGGGATTCCGGATCGCCCTGGGCCGAGGTATAGCCGTGGAGTCTCGTGGAGGGTTTGACGTTTTCCAGAAGGGAAACGGCGGTCTCTCTCACCGCATCCGGGGCTTCCACGCTGGGATTCCCGATGCTGAAGTCATAGACGTTGTCGGCGCCCACCTCGGCAATTCTCTTCTTGCCGTATTCAAAGAGCTCCCGGATGACGCTTCTTCTGGAGCCGAGCTCGTACATTTTCTGGTTAATCATGCTGTTTGAATTTCTCCGATTGATGAAAGACTTCTCTAGTATACACCTCTGCAAAATTACGGACGGAAAATCCCCGAAACTTTTCCGTCCTCCGAAAGGAGCTTTCCGTTTTTTCGGGGGCCGGTGTTTCGCAGATCCCGCGATTCATTTAAAATAGCCGGAAATTCAGGTTTCTCAAAAGGGCATTTTAGAGGTTTTTTATGGGCGCTGTTCGTGTCGGCTTTATCTCCCTGGGCTGCTGCAAGAATCTGGTGGACTCCCAGAATATCATCACGCTTCTCATGCAGGAGGGGTATCGGGTAAGCTCCACCTATGAGAGAGCGGACGTGGTGATTGTCAACACCTGCGGATTTATCGAGGATTCGGTCCGGGAATCCCTGGAGGTTATCGGAGAGGCCCTGGACCACTGTCCGAACGTTATCGTGACCGGATGTCTCGGTCCCAGCAGGGAGCTGATCCTCAGCACCTGGCCTCGGGTAAAGGCCATTACCGGACCGCACAGCGCTCCCGCGGTGCTGGAGGAGATGCGCCGGCTTTTTGCGCTTCCGGAGGGAATTCCGGGAGGGCGGGTGCCGCCCGGAGGAATTCTGCTGACTCCCCCGCATTATGCTTATCTTAAAATTTCCGAAGGGTGTTCAAATAAATGCACATTCTGTATTATTCCGAAGCTCCGGGGCCCTTTGGAATCCTTCCCGGGGGAGGAGCTGGTGCTCCGGGCCCGGAACTATGTGTCCCGCGGCGTTAAGGAGCTTATGGTGGTGGCCCAGGATACTTCGGCCTACGGCATTGACCGGGGATATCCGGGATTTCTGGGACACGAAAGAGGGGATCTCTATGCTCTTCTGGAGGAGCTTTCAAAGCTGGAGGTCTGGCTCCGGGTGCACTATGCCTACCCTTATCCCCATGTAACCAGGCTTATCGAGATGATGGCGGCCGGAAAGGTTCTCCCCTATATGGACGTGCCGTTTCAGCATGCCTCGAAGCACATGATGCAGCTTATGAAGCGTCCCGGTGATGCCGACAGAATTCTGGATACCGTTTCCGGCTGGCGAAAAATCTGTCCGGACATTACCATAAGATCCTCGTTCATTGTGGGCTTCCCGGGAGAGACCGAGGATGATTTCCGGGAGCTTCTGGACTTTATCAGGGAGATCCGGCTGGATCGGGTGGGCTGTTTTACCTTCAGTCCCATGGCCGGAGCTCCGGCCAGCGCCATGCCGGATCAGATTCCCGAAGAGGTGAAGCAGGAACGCTATAACCGCTTCATGGAGGTGCAAAAGCAGATTTCGGCCGAAAAGATGCAGGCAAAGCTTGGTACGGTACAGGAGGTGCTGGTGGACACGGTTGACGAAAAAGGCATCATTTCCCGTACCAGGGCGGACGCTCCCGATATTGACGGAGTCATGTATCTGCATGCTCCGGAGGGCTTCAGGGTTCGTCCGGGGGATCTGCTCCGCGCCCGGGTTACCGACAGCGACGAATACGATCTGGAAGGGGATATTATTGTTCCGTGATTTCTGTTATCTCCTTCACGGGATGCCGCAGGATTGCGAATTTTGAAGTGGTATAATCAGAGTCGGCTTTGCAGTCATTTGTCTGTAACCTCCGGGGACGATAATGCGTTAACCTTTCAGGGGAGCTGTTTTTCTGTTGAAGGTCTTCCGGGCGAAAATTGTCAATATGTGAATAGATTTCACATACAGAAGTTGCAGATCCGTGTAATATTGTTCCGGTCAGTGTAAAAGATCCTCAGGAGCGGAAGTGTCGTTACATGTTAGAAGGGTAATGGAGCAGTGCTACGCTGCCAATATCCAGAACCACAAGTCCCAGGTAATCATGGTTTCCTTTGCCGATCAGGCCGAGGTGCGCCGGGATTTTGATATTTTCTGTCAGCAGAAGGGCATTGATCACCCGGTAAGGCTGCAGCTGACTCCTGACGATATCTATTCTCCGCTTTCTCCGGTTCTTTACGTTATTAACGAGCTTCTGAGACGGCACTCCATTCCGCTGGAGCAGGTGGCCGAAATGCTGAAGCTGGAGCAGTACGAGAAAGGTCTTCTGCTCTGCATGCTCAAGAATACCAGCACCATTCAGGATTTTATGATGCCCTCCGATGTGGAATATGTGAAGTTCCGCATGACCAGGCATATCCGCACCATTATCAGACATCTGCTGAGCATAACCGACGGCCGGGATCCCCTGATGATTTCGGTAACCAATCTTCAGTATGCCGGCTCGTCATCGCTTCGTTTTCTTCTGACCCTTATCAATCCCGAGCAGCGGGAATATCAGTTTTCCATGAGAAGCTCGGCGGCTCTGAAGAGGCTGACCGCCACGGAGGATGAAAGAGCCGAAAACGAGCTTCTGGACTCTCCGAACTGCATTGTGGTGCTGGGAGTGAACCCGAACTTCAACGACGGCAGAAGATCCCAGGAATGGCTGGACTGGGAGGACCGCTTTGAAAGGGTGATCCAGATGGTGCGTCCGGAGGATTCCGAGGCCGGGCTGGAAATCGATGAAAACCGTCTTGTCTGGCCGGCTCAGAGCTATCAGGCCCGCCGGATCTCCTCCATTCAGGAGGCCATAAACCGCTGCGGCATTCTCCTTAATTATTTTTGCAGTGACGAGGTGGCGGATCTGGCCCAGAAGACCCTGCAGTATATCCGGCTTCTCAACCGGGAGGACGAATTTAACGATTTCGAGGAAAAGCTTTATCATTACCTCGGCAGGGCTCATCTTTACAACCACAATTATGAGGATGCGCTGCTGTCCTTCGACATGATGTACGAAAAGGCGCAGTACACCAATAATAACGACAATGCCTGCCGGGCCTATATCGAGCTGGCCTATACCCATATTTTCAGATCCGATTTCGAATCGGTTCTGCATTTTGCCGAGATGGCGGCCCATCTGGGCGAGGTGAGCATGAACCTCCGGCTGGTGACCATCGCCAATTTCTGTCTTTTTGTGGCCTATGACCGGGCCAGCATCAAATACGGCTACCACAATATCGTTTCCCTGCTTTCCAATCTGGAGAGGCACAGTCTGTACAAGGAACAGACCTATGTGCTCCGGAATATCTTTGCCCAGGTATCGCTGGATTCGAATGTGACTCTCAAAATGTCCCTGGACTACTGCAATCAGGCAGTTAACATTGCCCAGCGCCTGGGGATCCGGCATGAGTCCGCCGCTGCCAATCACTGCCGGGGCATTGTGCTTTTCCAGATGGACAGAATTCAGGAGGCTCTTCACGCCTATCGCCTCAGCGAAGCCCTCTACAGCATGATTGACGTGCCTATAGAGCTTACCCATGTGTACAATTCCATCGGCTTTCTGCTTCAGGGCACCGAGGATTATCCCAATGCCCATGAGTACTACCTGCAGTCTCTGAGAAACTCCATCAAGCTTAATGACTATTCCGAGATTTCCGTTACTCTCTATAACCTGGCCAAGCTTTATCAGCTGAGCGGCATGCCGAAGGAGTCGCTCCGGACCCTGGACATTCTTCAGGACGTCATGTCTATCCGCGGCACCTACAAGCTGCCGCTCCACAACATCCACCACATCATTTTGCAGAAGGCCCGGGTTTACATAGATCTGGATGAGCCCAGCTTTGCGGATCAGATGCTGAAGAGGAGTCGCGGCCTGATGACCACCTTCCCTACCAAGGGCAGCGAACAGGTGGTTCTGACTCTTCTTGAAGCCACGGTCTCCGCCATGAACAAAAACCGGGAGAAGGCTCTTATCAGCTTCCAGCAGGCCCGGGCGCGTCAGAATGATCAGAGTCTGACTCAGGAGGAGAATGTCATGTTCTACCTCCTCGGCATGAGAATTCTCGGTGCCTACGGGACTTTCGAGGAACGCTACCGGTATTTCTGTGAGGGCATCGATTATGTCAGAGAGCATCAGCTGTTCAACAGCATGAAGCTGCTTAAAAATGCCTGGAACAAGGGAAATTACAACATTTACAAGGGGTACAGCACCATTGTTACCCCGATGAACGAGCTTAATCAGATAATCCCGCTGGTAAAGCAGGAGCGCAAGGTGAATATTCTGTGGCAGCAGGTTCACGAAATGCGGCTGGTCACCATGCTGCACAAGTTCAGCATGAGTGTTAAGACGTATGACAAGCTGGCTCAGGAAACGCTCCGGCTTCTGGCTTCCCATTTCAGCATCAACGGCGGCATGATTTACTTTGTGGACAGCGAGAAGGGTACTTCGGAGCTCATCTATGAATTCAATACCTCCAAGGACTATCAGGGCTTTACTTTCAAGAAGATCCACAAGTTCATTAATTCCCATCTTGACGAGCAGGATGTTCTGAACCTGGAGGACGAGGATATCGCCGGCACGCTGGTACACCGGCTTACCGTATATCCGCTGGTGGATCAGGACCGGGTGTTCGGCATGATGCTCCTGTTCAAATTTCAGAGAAAGACCGATGGCGAAAATGAGAAGGTTGATTCCATCGGCTTTATTGCCCAGCAGCTCGGCAGTCAGCTCATTCTGATGATACAGCGTGCTCAGCTGATCCGGGTCAGCACCACCGACATGCTCACCGGCCTCTATAACCGTATGGAATTCCATAATCAGATATCCACAGTTATCAGGAGACTGTCTCCCTCCAGCGACATTGCCCTGGGCTTTATCGATCTCGATAACTTCAAGTACTATAACGACAATCTGGGTCATGATGTGGGCGACAAGCTTCTGGTATGGTTTGCGAAGCTTCTTAACGAAATCAAGGTTCCCGGAGACATTGCCTGCCGCTGGGGCGGCGATGAGTTCCTGCTTCTGATGCGGGACTGCTCGGCGGATGAGGCTTCCGAAAGAATGCAGAAGGTGCTGGATACTCTGAAGGCGCAGAACGGTTACAAAAAGGAAATCGAGGAATTTCTGGGCAAGCCTGTGGATAACCTGCCGGAGCGTTACTACCTCTCCTGCTCCATCGGCGTAATGGACTCCAGTTCGCTTCCGAGACCGTTTACCGAATCGGATCTTCTTACCCATGCCGACGAGGCACTTTATGAGGTCAAGCGTACCGGCAAGGGACGGGTGCTTAATTTCGAAAAGATGACCCACGAAGCCGATAACATGATAGTGGAATCAAACCGCTGATCCGCCCCGCTTCTTCCGGCGCGGATTTCCGGCATCCATGCGGAAAACCGTCGCCTGTCATTTCAGAAGAAGTCATCCCGATACAGCAGAAGGAGGGAGCTATGTTTTTCCAAAACCTGAAATATGCGTTTCTGGCCGGGTTCCTGGGCTTTTCAGGAATTTCTCAGGCTGTCGATTGCGGAACTCCTGAAGCCTGTTACCGGAAAGGCCTTTCCCTGTGTGTTTCTCCCGATGAAGACAGCGGAGAGATTACCGACATTTATAACGACGAGCTTTTTTCCGGGGCCGAGAAGTATTTTACCGAGGCCTGCAGGCAGAAATATCCCGAGGCCTGCATTGCGGTGGGGGATCATTACGGCGAGCAGCCCGGAAACGGCGGCATGATTCGGGATTTTGCCAAAGCGCTGCCATTTTACGTTCAGGCCTGCGAACTTGGCAGTGATGACGGTTGCGAGAAAACGATATACCTTTACAGATCCGCCGGTGAGTACTGCGAACTGGATCCGAAAACCGGCGCCTATACAATGTCAGAAAAATGCTTCACCGATGCCGGAAAGTATCTTGACGATTTTTGTACCCGGGGCCGGGCCTCGGCCTGCACGGCTCTCGGAAGCATCTACAGCAGCAAGTATGATTACGGGGCTCCGGAATTTCTGACGGCTGTGGTCTATTTCAGGAAGGCCTGCGATCTGAAGCTGGCTTCGGGTTGCTTTGATCTGGCTGACAGCTACGAGAGGCTGTCGGAGCGCGGCAAGGATTATGATTTTCTGAGAGTTTACCAGAAAGCCTGCGACCTGAAATACGATCTGGCCTGCCGGAGAGCCGGGGAGATTTATCTTGGGGGAATCGGGACGCCCCGGGATACGGCAAAGGGAGTGGAATACCTCGGACGGGCTTGCGGCATTTCCGACTACGAAGCCTGCGATACCCTGGCAGGTTTTTACGAAAAAGGAGCGGATGGGATTGCGAAGGATGCGGCGCTTTCCAGGAAGTACCGCGAGAGAGCCAGGGATTTGGAACAGGTCTTCTGGGACAACTGCGACGGATGCTGATGAGGCGCTGTTTTCCGGATTCCGGGCCGTATTTTTATGAGAGCCCTCTGCTGTCAGTCATTCCGTAAAGCTTTTTCTTCACTGCCAGAAAATTCCGGAGAGACATAAGATCCGGGACATTCCCCAGGGCCCAGACCAGGAGCAGTCCTGCAGTCTGTGCCAGCAGAATGTCGGAAGGTTCCCCGCCGTCAAAACAGGCAAAAGCCCGTTCCGGATCCAGAGCCAGCTCCAAAGCCAGCCACAGTGTCAGAATCCCGAAAAACACATTCAGGATGTACATCCCCCACAGCACCGGAAGGTCGTCCTCCGTCTCCCGGCATTTTTCCAGAAAATGTTTCCGACTGTTTTCAGGCATTCCGTATCCGGGGTGCTTTTCCAAAAAAATCGCGCAGCTTCTGGAGAGACCGCGGGTCCGGATCAGAATTCCGGCGTGAATGGCAAAGGATATGATGTTAAGGCCGGGGAAAAACCGGAAGGTGAGATCAATCATAATGGCGAGATGCATCCCGTGAAAGCTTCTGACAAGTCCGGTCAGTTCTTTTCTGAAAAGACGCTCCTTTCCGGCGGCGTTTTCGGCGGGAGATTCCGGTTCGGGAGCGGGAGAACTTTTCGGGGATTTTGGAAAGGGGATATGGCGGGCCGGGGCCGGAGGTGCTGAAGGAGAGGCTGTCCGGGCTTTTGATCCCAGAGTGCGGTACATCCCCCGGAGTCCCTGGTAGCTTCGGGGATCGGTAACGGATCCGGAAAGATCCGGTTCGGAGGATGCCGGGGCTTTCGGGGGCGGCGGAGGTTTTATTCCGGAGGTGCTCCGGATGTCCGAGTAGAGACCGGAAAGTCCCCGGAAATTCCGGAGCTTCCCGGCCCGCTCCCGGGATTTTTGCTCCTCTTCTTCGGAGTTTCCGGTATCAGAGCTGAATCTCAGGCGCTCCCGGGGGGCTCTCGTTCCCGAAAAAGGAGAGTCTTTGTTTTCTGGAGGTGTTTCCGGTGGAGGATCTTCCGGCATCAGGAGCTCTGCCAGCCGCTCCTGAATTCCGGAAAGCCGTGCCATGGCATTTTTAATTCCTTCCGGGTCCGTTTCCGAAAGGCCTTCCAGAAATCCGAGATCCTGTATAAGTCCGTAAGCTTCGGGATTCCCGGTTCCGGCGATTACCAGCTTCTGAAATCCTGTAACCGCGGCAGCAAAGCCGGCGTCTTTATCCGGAATCCGGGAAACCGCATCAGGAAAATCCGGTGCCGTGCGGTCTTTCCGGTAGAAGCTTTTCAGGAGCCGCAGCCCCCGGATCCCCCGGGGCCCCTGCAGGGATTTCAGTAATTCCTCGCCCGCAATATTCCGGGTTACGGCTGCGGAGAGACTGTCAAGCCAGGCATCGAATCTGCTGCTGAAAAGGGCAAGATCGTCTCCGGAACGGGGAACTCTTCGGTTTTCAGTCCCGGAAGCGGTGTCAGAGGGACGGGAGCGGTGAACTTCAAAGTTCGGGGATTTTTCCGCAGTATTTCGGGTCTGTGATTTCAGAAACTGAAAGCCGCACCGGGGGCAGAACAAAGCCCGGTCGAGAAGTTCCTGGCTGCAGGAGCTGCATATCATGGGGGATCCGTGTTATCTCATCAGGTATATGGAAAGAGAAAGCCTTCTTTTCTTTCTGTAATTGTCCTATTGTTCGTGATTCTTGTAAAGCATTCAGGATCTTCGGCTTTTTGCGGATTTTAAGGAAAGCGCGGAATTGGATGCGGCCGGGGCAGCTCCGCGGATCCGTAACTTCTAAATTGTCTTCCTGACCTCTTATTATGCAAAGATATTGCAAGATTGCATCCCCGATTTTTGAAAGATCCTGTAAAATCAGGGCGGAAATTCTTCACCTCACGGGAAAATTTTTTTTGAACTGATAAAGACTGATAAAAGGAGAATCGGCAGAAATGAAGTGTCCAGCCTGCGGCAATGAAATTGCTGATGATGTTAAGAACTGTCCGCTCTGCGGAAAGCATATTCCGGTAAATCTGTCCAAGGCCGGGGAACAGCCGGCATCCGGGCAGGATGCGCCGAGAACCGATATTGCGGGGGGAACCCTGTGTCCCCGCTGCCAGACCCCGCTCCGGCCCGGTGCCGCCTTTTGCGGAAACTGCGGTGCTTCTGCCGCCGGCGGCGGAACCGCTCCGGAAAATCCCTACGTGAATGCCGGAAGGAATTTCGGAAATGCCGGAACCGGCGGAAATATGGAAGCCCTGGGCCTGATGAAGGACATGAACAACATGATGTACTGGATAATCGGCTACCTGGTGGTGTCGTTTATTCCTTATGTCAATGTTCTGTCGATATTTGTCTATATCTACATTCTGGTGCAGACTCCGGCTCTGGCGGATCGGTGCGGTAAACTGCTGGGTGATGATCACGAGGTTTCCGGAATTATTGCCAAGACCCGGTCCCGGGTAATTGCGCTCTGGATCCTGATGGCGCTTACCTTTGTCGTGATTGTCGTCATGGTTGTGGCAATAGTGATCCTGGCGGTATCCATGGAGTCAGGAAGAGGCGATGCGTCTCCGGTGCTGATTATAGCGGCTCTGTTTTTCCTGATACTGACAGCAGGTGTTCTGATTACCAACCTTGTTTATCAGATTCTGGCGGTTATCGGCTTTGTCAAGGTCAAGGACGCCGTGGATCGGAAGGCCCGGGATTATTAGCGGTGTCTTTGATGCTATTTTGGACAAAAACAGAGATTAACAGGGGGAATATCTAACATGAAGTGTCCGGTCTGCGGCAATGAAATTGTTGATGATGCCGGGATCTGTCCCTCATGCGGGAAGAATTTTCAGGTAAGCCTGTCCGGGAACCGGCATTTCTCTTTTGATCAGGATGTTCCGAGAACCGATATTGCGGGGGGAACCCTGTGTCCCCGCTGCCAGCCCCCGTTCCGGCCCGGTGCCGCCTTTTGCGAAAACTGCGGCGCCTCCGCCACCGGCGACGGGGACTCTCCGGAAAATCCCTGCAGGGATTCCGGACAGAATTTCGGAAGCTCCGGAACCGAAAGCAATGCCGAAGCTCTGGTTCTGATGAAAGACATGAACAATATGATGTACTGGATTATCGGTTATCTGGTAGTGCAGTTTCTTCCCTATGTCGGGATTTTGGCCCTGATTCCTTTCATATATGAGTGCGGTGCAAAAAGTCAGTTCCTGACAGACAAATCAGAATCATTAATGGTACTTTACAAACATTAATTAATCAGTATTAATTAACAAATT